>JANXCH010000001.1 GCA_025060295.1 Dehalococcoidia bacterium
AGCCCTTCCACCACCACGCCCGAAGCGGGTGTGGACAAAGTATGCGTCAAAGCGACAGCCGTCCCCTCTTCATCTATGGCGGAGACGGTGGTGGTGTGGGCAGGCTCGGCCACCACTGTGCCAGGCACCTCAAAGGGCAGGTTGCGGAGCACCTTCTCCCGCCACTGGGCGGCGTGGGCTTTGGACAGGAAAAGGTCTACGGGTACGGGCTGGAAGTCGGGGTCGCCCAGGTACAAGGCGCGGTCCACGAACGACGCCTTCTGGGCTAGGGCCATCGCCCAAACATAGTTGGAAGAACCAAAGGGCATATCGGCGGGATCAAGACCCTCCAAAATGTTCAACACCTCCATGACCTGGACTGGCGACGAGGGCGGGGTTGTCCCCGTGACGCGCATCCCCCGATAGGTGGATTCCACCGGTGTCCGCACCTTGACCTTATAGGTCTTGAAATCTTCTAGGGTGAGGAGGCCCCCGTTGCGGGCGAAGTCGTCTACTATCTTCTCGGCGATCCAGCCCTCATAAAACACCTGAGGGCCGTGCAGGGCCACCTCCCGCAGGGTGTTGGCGTAGTCGGGGTTGCGGAACCACTCCCCCGCCTCGTAAAGGCGTCCCTCTTTGGTGAACAGGCGCGCCGAGGCTGGAGTGGCAGTCAGGATGTCCCGCATCGCCAGAACGCCCTCCTGGGAGGGCGGGCGTCGCCACATCTGGGCCAGTTCGCCGGGGATGGCGAAACCCTGCTCGGCCAGGGCGATGGCCGGCTCCACAACAGCCTTCCAAGGGAGTTTGCCGAAACGTCGGTGTAGTTCCCAGTAGCCGGCGAGGTTGCCCGGCACCGTTACCGCCAAGTAGCCCACCTCGTTGATGTGCCCCTCCAGCTCCCAAAGGTCAAAGCGCAGGCGACGCTTCACTTTGGGGGCCCACATGTCAGGGGTGGCCTTGAGGGGGGCTCGCCCGCAGAAGTCCAGCGCCAGGTGTTGGCCCGAGGGGGCGTGAAACACCAGGGCCATTCCCCACCCGCCCAGAGAGGTCATTTGGGGGTCCACCACGCCCTGGGCGAAGGCCACGGCCACCGCCGCATCCACAGCGTTGCCCCCCTCGCGGAACACCTGGCGGGCCACCTCCACCGCCTCTACCTGGGGTGCAGCCACGACGCCTTTCATAGAAGCCTCCGAGGAGGGTTACAGCAGGTGGCGCTGGGGATCGGTGGTGGGGAAGATGGCCAGGATGCGGGCGGGGCGCGTCCCCACATTTTTCAGCATGTGCTTCACCCCTGTGGGGGCCAGCACCGTATGTCCCCCCGCAATCCGTTGGACGCTGTCGCCCAAGGTCGCCTCCACCTCTCCCTCCAGAATAACGATGGCCTCTTCATGCGTGGGGTGGATGTGCAGGGGGATGAACGCCCCCGGGGCGAGGGTGATCTCGTTGACGGTTAGGCGCTCCGCCCCCACCTCTTTGCGCACCACCCCCCGGCTGGAGACACCCTGCCAGGGCTGTTGGACGGGGCTGTCGGCGTGGCGTAGGATGGGCATATGCGCCTCCTCCTTTTGTGAGGCTATGGTAGCCTGTGCGTGCACAACGGGGCAAGGGGGACAGCTTAGGGCTCTACGACGGGGTCGGGGGCGTGTTGTGCCGCCCACATCTCCGCCACATCCCGACACCGTAGGAACGCTACCCCCGGGAAAGAGCGCATGTGGCGTATCAGGCGCTCCAGGAGCAGAAGACGCCCCGGTCGTCCGATGACTTGGGGGTGCATGGTGAGGCAAAAGGCCCGCCCCCAACGATACACCCCTTCAAAGCCCGCCGCCCATGCGGCAAAGACGGCATCGGGGCTGTGCATCGGCCCCCGAATGTTGGCCGAAGGCGCATAGGCGAAATAAGGGAAGTCGTCCCACTCCCAATGGACGGGGATTTCTATCAGGCGACGCCCTTCTCCGGCCGAGACCCAGTAGGGGGCGTCGTCCCCCATGAGGCTGGAGTCGTACAGGAACCCGCGGCTGGCCAGGAGGGGCAGGGAGCGTTCCGATAGTTCCCACGACGGGGAACGATACCCCAGGGGCTTCTGGCCTGTGAGGGATTCAAGAATGGTGATGCCCTTGTCCAGCACAGCCACCTCCTCCTCGGGAGTGCAAGTGGCGGGGGCCTCGTGCATATACCCGTGGTGGCCCACCTCGTGCCCGCGGCGGACGATGTCCCGCACTAGATCCGCGTGGGTCTCCGCCACGAAACCGGGGATGAAGAAGGTGGCCTTGATGCCGAAGGTGTCCAGCACGTCCAGGATGCGGGGGGTGGCCACCCGGGGGCCGTATTCCCCCATGGACATCAGGGACGGGTAGCGGGCGAAGGCGGGGTTGCGCCGTATCCACAACGCCTTGCCGTCCACATCAAAGGTGAGCATCACCACACAGCGGATGTCCTCTGGCCAGATACCGGCCATGCCCCACCTCCCAAAGCCCTGCAGGGGAGACGTGTTTGCGCGTGCGTTAGGTCTTGGCCGTTAAGGAGCCGTGCACCAGTTTCTGCACAGTATCCACCACCTGCTCCAAGCCGACCATAGTCGCTTCCCCCTTGCTGCGCTCCTTTACCTCGGCAGACTTCTGGCGCAGGGTGCGGGGGCTCACCACCACACGCACCGGGAAGCCTAGAAGGTCCGCGTCGTGCAACTTCACCCCCGCCGATTCCGCCCTGTCGTCGTAGAGCACCTCCATCCCCGCTTCGCGCAGAGCATGGTAGAGGTGCTCCGCCTGTTGGGCGACCTGGCTATCCTCCAGGTTCAGCCCCACCAGGTAGACCTGGAAGGGGGCCACCGACGGCGGGAAGCGCATCCCGACGGAGTCGTGGTTGTGCTCGATCACCGCCGCCAGCAAGCGCCCCACGCCGATGCCGTAGCATCCCATGACGATGGGGCGTTGCTGGCCCTCCCGGTCCAGGTAGAAAGCACCCAAGCGCTGACTGAAAAAGGTGCCCAATTTGAACACATGCCCCACTTCCACACCCCTCTCGGTGCGCAGGGGTGCGCCGCACTTTATACACCCGTGTCCTGTCTCGGCCAGGGCGATGTCCGCGATGGTGTCGGCGTGGAAGTCCCGGGGGTAGTTGGCGTTGCGGAGGTGATAGTGGGGGCGGTTGGCACCCACCACGAAGTTGCTCCCGCTGAGGATGGAGTCGTCAGCAACGATAGGAATACCCTTGAGGCCTATAGGGGAGGCGGAGCCGGCCACCAGTCCTGCCTGGGCCACCTCTGCATCCGAGGCCAGGCGCAAATCAGTGGCCTGCAACACCCGCTTCAGCTTCACCTCGTTCACTTGTAGGTCGCCCCGAATGACTACGAATACGATGCGTCCGTCGGCGTGGTAGAACACAGCCTTGAGGGTCTGGTGCGTGGGGATGCCCAGATAGGCGGCTAGAGCGTCTATAGTCTTGATGTTCGGCGTATGCACCTCTTGAAGGGGGAGGGCCTCGGCCACAGGGACTGGGGGCTTACGGCTCTGGGCGCGCTCGGCGTTGGCAGCGTAGCCACAGGCCCCGCACAGGATGATGGTGTCCTCGCCGATGGGTGTGGGGAGGATGAATTCGTGGGAGTCCTTCCCGCCGATGGCCCCGCTGTCGGCCTCCACCATGATGGCCGGAACACCACACCGATCAAAGATGTTCCTGTAGGCGCGCACCATCGCCTGGTAGGAGGTGTTCAGGCCGTCCTCATCGGCGTCGAAACTGTAGGCGTCCTTCATTTCGAACTCCCGCACCCGAATAAGGCCCCCGCGCGGGCGAGGCTCGTCCCGAAACTTGGTTTGAATCTGATACAGGTTCAGGGGGAGGTCGCGGTAACTGCGCACGAAGGCGCGCACTAGGAGGGTAATCACCTCTTCGTGGGTGGGGGCCAGCACCATCTCCCGCTCCCGCCGATCCTTAAGGCGAAAGAGGATGGGGCCGAAAGCGTCCGCTCGGCCCGTCTCTTGCCAAAGATCCAGGGGTTGCAGGGCGGGGAGGCGCACCTCTTGGGCACCCGCCCCGTTCATCTCTTCGCGGATGATGGCTTCTATCTTCTGCAAGGAGCGCAGGGCCAGGGGCATATAGGCGTACACCCCCGCAGCGAAAGGATAAATCATCCCCGCCTTCACTAGAAGGCGATGGCTTGGTGTTTCAGCATCGGCCGGGTCGGTGCGCAGGGTGCGTGCGAACAGCTGGGACATGCGCATAGGCCTCTCCTTGGGGATGTCTCTGCCCCCCATGATATCTGGGGGAGGAAGCCAACCTCCTGCCTGAGGGCCACCACAACTTGCGAGGACACTAACCTACGCAACCGATGGTCGCCTCAGATGACCCCCTCGGCCTGGAGCCCTTCCAAGGTTTGGGGTGAAAGGCCCAATAGGTTACAGTAGATTTCCTGATTATGCTGGCCCAGGGTCGGGGCCGGCTGACGCACGGAGCCTGGTGTGCTGGTGAGGCGTGGGGTGACCCCAGGGATGCGCACCTTTCCCACTACCGGGTCGTCCACCTCCACCAGGATGCCCCGCTCACGGATGTGGGGGTCGGCACAAATGTCCTCGGCGCTGTAGATGGGGCCGGCGGCGACCCCTGCCCTCTCCAAGATGGCCAAAGTTTCCTGGAGGGTATGTTGGGAGATCCACTGGGCCATCTGGGTGTTCAGTTCGGTCAGGTGTTGGCGTCGTCCTTGCAGGGTGGCGAAGCGGGGGTCGGTGGTCCACTCGTCTTTGCCAATGGCTTGGGCGAGACGGCGGAACTGGTCGTCGGTGGTGACGATGAGGCTCACCCACTTGCCATCTTGGGTAAGGAAATGGTCGCTAGGGGCGCCCGCGGGGTTCACATTCCCCTGGCGCTCCCGAACGATACCCAGCCGGTCGTAAAGGGGGATGGTGTGCTCGGAGACCCGCAGGATACTTTCGTAAAGGGCCAAGTCCAACATCTGGCCCTGGCCCGTCTTCTCGCGCCAGCGCAGGGCGATTAGACACCCGATGGTGGCGAAGCAGGCGGTAAGGTAGTCGGCAAGGGGGAAGCCCGGGCGTGTGGGGGGCCGGTCGGGGAAGCCGGTCACATAGGCCAGCCCCCCGAAGCCGACTGCCACGCGGTCGTAGGCAGCTCTGTAACGGTAGGGGCCGGTCTGCCCAAAGCCGGAGACGCGGACCATAATCAGCGTGGGGTTCACTGCCCGCAGGTTGTCCCAGCCTAGTCCCCAACGCTCCAAGGTGCCAGGGCGGAAGTTCTCCAACAAGATGTCGGAGATCTTGACCAGTTCCTTCAGGAGCGCCTGACCCTGGGGCTTGCGCAGATCCAGGGTAATGGACTGTTTGTTGCGTCCCTCCACTGTCCAAAAAAGGGAGGTGCCGTTGACCAGTTCCCCTGCCTGGCGGGCGATGTCACCGGTGCCGGGCATCTCCACTTTGATGACCTGGGCACCGAACTCGGCCAGGAGGGTGCCCGCCACGGGCGCCGCAATAAAGGTGCCGATATCCAACACCCGCAGGTCTGCCAAGGGCAGAGGGCTCGTAGACATACACTTCGACCTCGTGTGCTGGTTTCCCCTCTATGATAGGGGCGCGCCGGAGGCGGCGTCTACACGCCGTGCCCGGGGTATCAACCGTGCAGGAGGAAGTCCAACAGGACGCGGTTGACCTCGTCGCTCCGCGTCCACAGGATGCCGTGCCCCCCTCCGGAAAGGATTTCCAGGCGCGCGCTCGGGATGCTCTGGGCCAGCAGGCGTGATTGCTCCAGAGGTGTTACCAGGTCCTGGTCGCCACACACTACAAGAGTGGGGGCGGTGATGCGCTCCAGAAGACGCCGCGTGTCGTGGGCCAAAATGGCCTCTCCCTGGCGGAAGAAGGCGTCCAGGGGCATGGGGTTGGGGTTGGCGGCGGCACGTCGGATGGTCTCCTCTATAAGGGAGGGGTTCTGGTAGTCCTGGGGAGAGTAGATCCAGGGAAAGGTCACGCGGTAGTACTCTTCCAGGGAGAGGCGGGCCCGCAGGAGCCGGCGCATCTCCATCAAGGCGCGGTCATAGGGCGTCATGAAGACGAAGGATGAGATGAGGACGAGTTTGCTGACCCTTTGAGGGTAGTGGATAGCCACCTGTTGGGCGATGGCCCCGCCCATACTATGGCCAACTATGTGGGCCTGAGGGATGTGCAAGGCATCCAGCAGGCCCACCACATCCTGTGCCATGTCGAGTGTGGTGTAAGAGGTGGGGGCCTTGCTGGACTGGCCGGCGTCGCGGTTGTCCAGGGAGATGCAGCGGAAGTGCTGGCGCAGGGCGGGCACCTGATAGGCCCAGCCCCGGTGGTCCATCTCAAAGCCCTGAATCAGGACGAGGGGGAAGCCCTGGCCCGCCTCACGGTAGAAGATGTCCAGGCCGTTGGCACGGACATGGGGCATAGGCACACTTTTAAAGACTCAAGGGACTTTTAGCCATTCAATCTTGGTACCACGGAGCATCCGGCGCTCCGCCACGGGCCGATCGTGCGGGTCTCCTCTGTTTCCAGCGTAACGTAGCCGGCAGACTTGAGAAGTGTTTGCACCTGCCAGGAATTAAACGACCCTCTCAATCGTACAGACGATAAGGCGAATTTGCGCCCGGCGGGATAAACCTCCCTTGGGCTGATGCACAAAGATGACATTTATACGCGCCCTCTGCAAAGCCTCGGCGTGGGCTTTCCGAGCCTCTTCGTCGCTGGTGATCCATACTCCCCCGAAGGAGGCCATCCATTGGATAACAGCGGAATCAGGCTCACTCGGCTGGACCGCACGGGCATCAAAGGCCATGGCTTGAAGGACGGTAACAATTTGCGGGGCAGCAAGGCTTTCGTCCACCACCAGGGGCGGTTCACGATACTTTGGCAAGGCGCTTCTCCCATTCCACCGCCGCTTGCACTTTGTGCAAGGGGATGCCGTAGGCCCTGGCAACGGATTCCTCGCTATCGCCTGCGCGCACCATAGACCACACGGCGCTGGTAGGAATACGGGTGCTTTCAATACATGGGGAGCCGAACTGCACCTGTGGGTCAAGAACGATGCCTGGACAGGGCCGCCAGCGGGAGGCCACATGCTTGCCATTCACCTTGCGTTCAAAGGCCATGTCCGCAATCTCCAGCCGGGGCAAGTGCCGAAGCCACGCGCGGACTATCTCAAAGGCGTATTGACCCTCCCGACTGGCAGAGACCAGGCTCTGCTCCATCTGGATAAAGATTTCGGTTTCGCCGAGCCACAAGTCTTGTAAGGCGAAAGGTCGAGGATACCGTGAGGCCTCCTCTAGCCAGGCGTGGACGCGGCGAATGTGTTGAAGGGAGAAACCTGCTTGTCGTAGAGCCACGAGCATGCGGAGAGAGATGAGGTCTTCAAAAGTGACCCACCGCTCCCTTCCGGACTGTGTTGTGGCTAGGGGACGGAGGAGCCCACTGGTAATCCACCGCAAGAGGGAGCGATAGGAGGGCCGACGCATCTCTGGGCCTGTAGCCCACAGGTAGCGAGCCACCTCGGGGATGAAGTAGACGCCGGCGAAGGTCTCCATAGGCTCCCCCGTCAGCCGTTTCTATCGTGGAGCGGAGGGTTACTTTTGTCAACACTTGGCCCTTTGCCCAGCCGAGGTGCACGGCGCGTTCACCGAGGCGGGCTGCGGCCACACGCCCCTATTCCACCTTCAACGCCAATGTGGCTGGCACATCCAGTTTGATGCCTGGCCCCATGGTGGAGGTGAGGGTAATACTGCGGATGAAAACACCCTTGATGTCTTCGGGCTTGGCCCGTTTGACGGCGTCTACAAGGGCGGCCAAGTTCTCCAGCAGGTGCTGTTCGGGGAAGGAGGCCTTGCCGATGGGGCAGTGAATGATGCCCAGACGGTCTAGGCGGAACTCCAGGCGGCCTTTTTTGGCCTCGGCGATAACCCGGGGGAGGTCTTGCGGGGGCACCACAGTGCCGGCGCGGGGGTTGGGCATCAACCCCTTGCGCCCCAGCACCCGCCCCAGACGGCCGATACGGCCCATCATATCAGGGGTGGCGAGGGCCACATCAAATTCGGTCCACCCCTCCTGGTCTATGCGCCGAATGACCTCGTCGTCGCCTATGATGTCGGCCCCCGCTTGACGGGCGATGTTGCCCGCCTCGCCCTGAGCGAACACCAGGACGCGCTTGGGTTTGCCGACGCCATGCGGGAGCACCACTACCCCCCGCACCATCTGCTCAGACCGCTTGGGGTCCGCTGTGGTGCGGATGTGCACCTCTATGGTTTCGTCGAACTTGGCGGTGGCGGTCTTCTTCACGAGGGCGACCGCCTCCTGAGGGGTATAGGTTCGGGTGCGGTCGACCAGGGAGGCGACCTGGGCGTAGCGTTTGCCGTGGCGCTTTTTCAGTGCTTGGACGGCTGGGGATGTGGTCATGCTAGCCCTCCACCACGTCAATGCCCATGCTTCGGGCGGTGCCCTCCACGATGCGTATGGCGGCGTCCAAGTTGGTGGTGTTTAGGTCGGGGAGTTTGGTCTGGGCTATTTGGCGGATCTGGGAGCGGGTGACGCGCCCCACCTTTTGAGCGGGGGTTGCCCCGCTCCCCTTTTCGGCCCCCGCCGCCTTTTTGAGAAGTTCGGAGGTGGGGGGCGTCTTGGTAACAAAGGTGAAGGAACGGTCTTCAAAGATGGTAATCTGCACGGGGATAATGGTGCCCTTCTGGCCGGCCGTGCGGGCGTTGTATTCCTTGATGAATTGCATGATATTGACGCCGTGCTGGCCCAGGGCCGGCCCAACGGGGGGGGCTGGGGTCGCCTCCCCTGCGGGGAGTTGGAGTTTGAGGATGGCCTTGATTTTTTTCGCCATGTGTCCTCCTGAGGAGATGGGCCTAGCGGCAAGGGAAAGGGCCTTGTTGCCGGGGATGGGGGTGTGCACTGCCAAAGCCGGCCGTGCCTGCCCTTCCCGCCTTGGGGGCGTGCGGGGGCGGTATGCGTGGTGCTAGGCGATGCGCTCCACCTCCAGCAGGTCCAGCTCCACAGGCGTCTCCCGTCCGAAGAAGGAGACAAGCACCCGCACCCGCCCCTTGTCGGGGTAGATTTCGTCCACAGTGCCGATGAAGTCCTTGAAGAGGCCACCCACAATTTTCACCTGTTGCCCTTTGGTGAAACCCACCTTCACGAGGGGGTGGCCAGACTCCATGCGTTTGAAGATGGCCTCCACCTCCTGGGGGCCCAGGGGAACCGGCTGGGGCTTCTCGGTCAGGGTATCGGCGGAGATAAAGCCGGTTACCCCCGGGGTGTTGCGGACGGCTGCCCAGGTGCGCTCATCCAAGACCATGCGCACCAGAATGTAACCGGGGAACATGGGGCGGGTCTTTTTAATGCGCTGGCCTTCCCGTATCTCCACCACTTGCTCTAAAGGCACCTTCACCTCCAACACCCGATCGGCCAGGTCTAGGGATTCCACCCTCTGGCGGATGGCTTTGGCCACCCGCTCTTCCTGGCCGGAGTAGGCGTGGACGATATACCAGCGCGCTTCGGCGGGCGCAGGGGAGGGCTGCTCCTTCTCCTCCGAGGGAGAGGTCTGGGTCTGGTCAATGCGGGGTGTGCTCATGGGTGCATCCTCTGCGTCCTATCCCCCCAAGGCGAGGCGTGTCACGAAGGAGAACACCAGGTCCACCACGCCCAGGGCCACACCCACGGCGGCCGAGAGGGCGAGGACTATGAAGGTCAAGCGGACGATATCCTCCCGGGAGGGCCAGGTTACTTTCTTTAGTTCCGCCCAGGTCTCGGCCAGGAAGCGCCACTGCAGGAGGCGCTGGCTGACGGCGGTAACACGGGAAGGGGCCCCACCCCCCGACAGGCGTGCCATGCTAGCGCACCTCCCGATGGGGTTGGTGCTGACGGCACCGTGGGCAGAACTTTTTGCGCTCCAAGCGGTCGGGGTCGTTGCGCTTGTTCTTGGAGGTGAGGTAGTTACGCTCGCGACAGACGGTGCACGCCAGAGTAATGAGCACCCGGTCGCCTTTCTTGGCCATGTGCGCTCTACTCCAGGATCTTGGTGAACACGCCCGCCCCGACGGTGCGCCCCCCTTCACGGATGGCGAAGCGCAAGCCCTGCTCCAGGGCCACGGGGTACATGAGTTTGATAGTCATGCGGGTGTTGTCGCCCGGCATAACCATCTCCACCCCCTGGGGGAGGATGATCTCGCCGGTGACGTCGGTGGTGCGGATGTAGAACTGGGGCTTGTAGCCGCTGAAGAAAGGAGTGTGGCGGCCCCCCTCTTCCTTAGAGAGCACATAGACCTCGGCTTCGGCGACGGTGTGGGGCTTGATGGAACCGGGCTTGGCCAGCACCTGGCCGCGTTCCACCTCCTCCCGGTCTATGCCCCGCAGGAGCACCCCAATGGCATCCCCCGGTTCGGCCTCGTCCAGGGTCTTATGGAACATCTCGATGCCCGTGGCGACGGTGCGTTTGGGCTCTGGGGTGAAGCCGACGATCTCCACCTCCTCGTTGAGGCGTAGCACACCCCGCTCCACGCGCCCCGTGACCACCGTCCCACGCCCCTTGATGGCGAACACATCCTCAATGGGCATCAGGAAGGGGAGATCCCGCGGACGCTGGGGGATAGGAATATATTCATCCACGATGTCCATCAGTTTGAGAATCTGCCCGCACCATTGGCACTCGCGCTTCCCGCATCCGCATTCCAGGGCCTTCAGGGCGCTCAGGCGCACGATGGGGGTTGTGTCCCCGGGGAACTGGTATTTGCTGAGCAGGTCGCGCACCTCCAGTTCCACCAGGTCCAACAGTTCCGGGTCGTCCATCGCATCCACTTTATTCAGGGCCACCACGATGTATGGCACGTTCACTTGGCGGGCCAGGAGGATGTGTTCCCGTGTCTGGGGCATGGGGCCGTCGGGAGCGCTGACCACCAGGATGGCCCCGTCGATCTGGGCGGCACCGGTGATCATATTCTTCACGTAGTCGGCGTGGCCAGGGCAGTCCACATGGGCGTAGTGGCGTTTGGCGGTTTCGTATTCCACGTGGGTAATGGAGATGGTGAGGCCTCGGGCGCGCTCCTCCGGGGCGGAGTTGATTTGGTCGTAAGTGGTCCACTTGGTGGAGTTGCCCGGCTGTTTGGACAGGACCAGGGTGATGGCGGAAGTGAGGGTGGTCTTGCCGTGAGCCACGTGGCCGATGGTGCCCACATTGACATGGGGCTTGGCCCGCACAAACTTCTGTTTTGCCACTGTGTCGCCTCCTTAGTTTTGTGCTCCTGGGGGTCAACCCAGGACGCTTGGTGTCGGTCGGGTATGGAGCCCACAGCCGGGATCGAACCGGCGACCCCGTTCTTACCAAGAACGTGCTCTACCGCTGAGCTATGTGGGCCCGTTGGCAAGTGGAGGGGGTAGGATTTGAACCTACGAAGCCCGACGGGCGCCAGATTTACAGTCTGGTGCGTTTGGCCGCTCCGCCACCCCTCCAGCAAATACCCAGTATACCAAAGGGGAAGGGAGGGAGCAAGCCCGGTGCACCCGGACAGGGCTTCACGCCCACAGCCCGAGGGGGGATTCGAACCCACCAACCTTCCGATTACAAGTCGGTTGCGCTACCGTTGCGCCACTCGGGCATACCTATCCGCCACCCCTCGGTTTCCCCTTGCGATTCGGGCCTGACGCTAGTGTAGAAAAGGGCGTCTGGTGTTGTCAAGGCGCTTACGTGCGGGGCTGATCCTTTGTTGACACCCCTTCCCGTTTGGGATAGCATAGCCCTAGATACATCTGCAGAAGGAGAACCATAGGCCGTTATGGTGCGTATAAGACTACGGAGGGTGGGCAAAAGACACCAGCCGACATACCGCATTGTGGTAGTGGATGCTCGCAACCCACGGGACGGGGCGTATGTGGAGATGATAGGTCTCTACAACCCCCGCACTGACCCTCCGCTCTACCAGGTGGATGCGGAGAAAGCGAAAATGTGGCTCCAACGGGGGGCTCAGCCCAGCCCCGCTGTGGCGCGCATTCTTACCAAACTGGGCATTATGGAGTCCCGCAGTGGCCATGAAAGATCTGATTGAGTATGTCGCTAAGTCCCTCGTCCACAACCCGGACGCCGTAAAGGTAAGCGAATCAGAACAGGACGGTCGGAAAGTGATCATCCTTGAAGTAGCACCCGAGGATAAAGGGCGTATCATCGGGAAGCAGGGCAGAGTAGCCGAAGCGATGCGCGTGCTCCTCCGGGTGGCTGCTGTCAAGGAAGGAACCAAGGCCGCCCTGCAAATCCTGTAGCACAGTTTTTTGCTGGTGTCTCACGGCGTTCCCCCTCCTGCCCCGCCGGAGCGCTTGGTGGTGGGGCGTATCCTGCGCCCCTGGGGGGTGCGTGGTGGCCTGCGCGTGGAAGTCCTTACGGAGCGCCCGGAGCGCTTCCGCGCTGGGGCGGAGGTCTTTATCCAAGGCAAGCCCTATCGCTGCCGCCGTGTGCGCCGCCAAAGGGACACCCTCATTTTGTGGCTCGCCGGGGTAGAGAGCGTTGAGGCAGCCCAGGCTCTTCAAGGCCATCTGGTGGAAGTCCCCTTTGTTACCCCTCCTCCCGGGCGGTTTTATCGTTTCCAGGTGCTCGGGATAGGGGTGTGGGCTGACACAGGAGAGTTCCTGGGGCATGTCCGCGACATTTTGGAGACTGGAAGTAACGATGTGTATGTCGTGCACGGCCCGAAGGGGGAGGTGCTTCTCCCCGCCATAGACACGGTTGTCCAGTGTATTGACCCCGCCCAGGGGCGGATGGTGGTGCACCTGTTGCCTGGTCTGCTGCCCAGCAAGGCGGGCTAGGTGTCCCGTCAGGGCCTTCGGGCAAGGCGGGGGCATGGGTCTGGTCTCGGACAAGACGCGCCCATTGCCAAGGGCGGGGTTTTTGTGTTTTGATAAGTGTGAGGGGCCTTCGCCTCGTGCCGAAGTGGCGGAATGGTAGACGCGGCGGTCTCAAAAACCGCTGGGGCTCCGCCCCATGAGGGTTCGACTCCCTCCTTCGGCACTTTGCGCTGGTGGCAGGGCGGTGAGTCCTGGTTTTGTCTGGGGATGGGGAGTGAGGCAGAGCATACTCCCCGCACATTGACTCCGCACTCGTATCGTGCTACACTGGGAAGGCGCCCAGGAGCGTGTATGCCTGCAGGGGAGAGCTTCCAGCGCTTCCAGGAGGCGGAAGCGCAGTGGCGGCAGGAGACGGCCGCTGCCCCCGAGGAGCCTCGCCACTACGTTACCTTGTCCAATCTGCCGGTAGAGCGAGCGTATACTCCCCTCCACCTCCGTAACACAGACCCCCTTCAGGACATTGGCCTGCCCGGGCGCTATCCGTTCACGCGGGGCATCCACGCCACGGGCTACAGGGGCAAACTGTGGACCATGCGCATGTTCGCGGGCTTTGGCACAGCGGAGGAGACCAATGCCCGCTTTAAGTTCCTTCTCCAGCACGGGGAGACTGGCCTTTCCACTGCCTTTGATATGCCCACCCTCTACGGCTACGACACCGATGACCCCCGTGCTTGCGGGGAGTTTGGTAAGTGTGGGGTGGCCGTCTCGTCCCTGGCTGATATGGAAATTCTCTTTGACGGGATACCTATTGACCAGATAACCACCTCCATGACTATTACAGCCCCTGCTGCCGTCATCTGGGCTATGTATCTGGTGATGGCGGAGAAGCGGGGCATCCCCTGGGATCGCCTGGGGGGAACCATTCAGAACGACATCTTGAAGGAATACATTGCCCAAAACGAGTATGTGTTTCCCCCGAAGCCATCCCTGCGCCTAGTGGTGGATACCATTGAGTTCGCTTCCCGCTATGTGCCCCGCTGGAACCCCATCAGCATTAGCGGATACCACATCCGCGAGGCGGGCTCTACCGCCGTGCAGGAACTGGCTTTTACTTTGGCAGATGGCTTCACCTATGTGGAGCATTGCCTGGAACGGGGCCTCAAGATAGACGAGTTCGCCCCCCGTTTGAGTTTCTTCTTCAATGTACACAACGACTTTTTTGAGGAGATTGCCAAGTTCCGCGCTGCCCGGCGCATCTGGGCGCGGGCCATGCGTGAGCGCTACGGTGCCCAGAACCCCCGCTCGTGGTGGCTCCGCACCCACGCCCAAACCGCAGGGGTGGCCCTTACCGCCCAACAGCCTGAGGTGAACATCATCCGTGTGGCCCTGCAGGCCCTGGCGGCGGTGCTGGGAGGAACCCAGTCCCTGCACACCAACTCCCTGGACGAGGCGTGGGCTTTGCCCACGGAGAAGGCAGTGCTGTTGGCCCTGCGCACGCAACAGGTCATCGCCTATGAGACGGGTGTCGCTCACACCGTTGACCCCCTGGGGGGCAGTTACTTCGTGGAGGACCTGACCAACCGCCTGGAGCAGGCCGCCCAAGACTACTTCCGCCGGATTGATGACCTTGGTGGGGTGTTGGCTTGCATTGAAAACGGCTTCTTACTGCGGGAGATCGCCGAGGCCGCCTACCGCTACCAGCGGGAGGTGGAGGAGAAGAAGCGCATCATCGTGGGGGTCAACGCCTACCAAATGAATGAGCGTCTGGAAATTCCCCTCCTGCGGGTGGATAAGGAGGGGGAACGCCGCCACCTGGAACGGCTACACACTGTTCGTGGTACCCGTTCCCAGCGGGAGGTGGGGCGCGCTTTGAGCGCTCTGCGCAAAGCCGCCCGCGGCTCCGACAACCTCATGCCGTATATCCTGGACGCCGTGCGCCACTATGCCACCTTGGGCGAGGTGATGCAGGTGCTCCGGGACGAGTGGGGCGAGTATAAGCCCCCCACCATCCTTTGACAGGTTCACAAGCACCCCCATACAGCGGGACACGAAAGCGACTTGCACGGCCGTCTGTGCAGTCCATTGGCATCAGAGGTAAGGAGGTGCTATGCGCATCACCCTGAGCGTTATCAAGGCCGACATCGGGGGCTATGTGGGGCACTCCAGCATTCACCCGGACCTGGTCAGCACGGCCCAGGAGATGCTGGAGCAGGCGCGGCGACGGGGCATTTTGGTGGACTACAAGGTCATGGCCTGTGGGGACGACTTGCAACTCATCATGACCCACACTCGGGGCGAGGACAATTCCGAGGTGCACCAACTGGCCTTTGATGTGTTTAAGGCGGGGACGGCTGTGGCTAAGCGCTTGAAACTCTACGGGGCGGGGCAGGATATCCTTTCCGACGCCTTCTCCGGCAACATTCGGGGGATGGGGCCTGGCCTGGCGGAGATGGAGATGGACGAGCGCCCCTCCGAGCCTGTCATCGTGTTCATGGCGGATAAGACCTCTGCGGGGGCGTGGAACTTGCCCCTCTATAAGATGTTCGCCGACCCCTTCAACACCTCGGGCCTTGTGATCTCGGAAAGCCTTCACAAGGGCTTCTCCTTCGAGATACAGGATGTCAAGGCCCACAAGAAGATTATCCTCCACGCCCCCGAAGAGATTTACGACATGTTGATGTTCATGGGCGCGCCCTCCCGCTATGCCGTGAAGCGGGTCTACAACCGGGCGACGGGGGAAATCGCTGCTGTGTCCTCCACCGAGCGTCTGACGGAGATTGCGGGGCGCTATGTGGGCAAGGACGACCCTGTGCTGGTGGTGCGGTGCCAGGGGAGTTTCCCCGCAGTGGGCGAGGTGCTGGAACCCTTCGCTCACCCCTTCATTGTGGAGGGGTGGATGCGGGGGAGCCACCACGGCCCTCTGATGCCCACCTCCTTCAAGGATGCCAACCCCTCCCGCTTTGACGGCCCGCCGCGGGTCATCGCCGCCGGCTTCCAGTTGGCCGAAGGAAAACTGGTCGGCCCCCGCGACCTGTTTGACGACCCTGCTTTTGACCAGGCCCGCCAGGAGGCCAATCTGTTGGCCACCATCCTCCGCCGGCATGGCCCCTTTGAGCCCCATCGCCTCCCCCTGGAGGAGATGGAGTACACGACCATGGCGGGCATTATGAAGCGCCTGGGGGCCCGGTGGGAGCCGATGTAGCCCAGGGTGCAGGCGTTACCACACCCGCTTCAGGCGGGGATTGGGTGTTAGCCCGGGGATACGCCCCCTTTTAGCGATGGGCTTGCCGTCCACCTCGTGGATGTCGGCGGTAAAGTCGTTGGGAGGGGCGGAGGTGATGTACCCCCCCACGCCGAAGGCGTTGACAGGAGCCTTGCTGTCCACAAAGGCGCGGATGCGGTCGGGGGTCAGCCCTCCGCTCACGACGATTTGCACTTGGGTGAAGCCGTGCAGGTCCAGGTGGGCGCGCACCTCCTTCACCAAGTCCACTGTTACCCGCCCCCGCTCCACTGGCGTGTCTAGTCGGATGCCTTGCAGGCGAGCGCCCAGGGCGCGGGCGACGCGCAGGCTCTCCTCTACTTCGTCTTTGAAGGTGTCCACCAAAGCGATGCGGGGCACATCGGGGGGGAGGTGCTGGTCAAATAACTCCACGGCGCGCACCGTATCACCCACACACAGGATGAAGGCGTGGGGCATAGTGCCGGCGGCCACTACCCCCGCCAGGCGTGCCCCCGCAATGGAGGAGCAGGCGACACACCCCCCCACTACAGCAGAGTAGTCCATCACTGCTGCCACGCGGGGGTGCACATGGCGTGCTCCGAAGGAGACGACGGGGATGCCCCGTGCCGCCTCCACGCACTCCCGCGCCGCTGTGGCCCACCCCGTGCAGTGGGCCAGAATGCCACAAAGCGCCGTTTCATAGATGCCGAACAGGGTATAGGGGGCCTTGATGCGCAACGCCACCTCTTTGCGGGCAACGGGTGTCCCCTCCTCCAATGCCCACACCTCGCTCTTGTCCTTTGGAAGCACCTGTTCCAGCAAAGCCAAGGCCTCCTTCATCCCGCACAGAATTCCGTCCCGTTGGGGGAAAAACTCCATCGTTACTATGGGGTTGATGCCCGCCTTCTGTAGGACAGTGACAGTGCGCACGAAGTAGACATCGGTCGTGTCGCCGGACACCACCTGGGGGTCAAGGGGAAAGGCGAATGTCATAGAGCCCTCCTCCTGGCATCGGAGAACGTCCCATAGACCCTCAAGTGTTATGATACGGGTTTTGCTCACGCGGGGAGGGCGTTCTGCTAGGATGGAAAGGAACTCGGCTATGCTGACGCATACGGCCAACTTGGGCACCACTGTTATTGGGGGCCGTCCCTTCCGTTGGGGGGCGCGCACCTACATTATGGGTATCCTCAACCTGTCGCCCGAATCCTTTTCGGGGGACGGCCTGGCGGATGTGGAGGCGGCCGTGCAGCGGGCACTGGCCATGGAGGCGGAGGGGGCGGACATTATTGATGTGGGAGGGGAATCGTCCCGCCCGCCCACGGTATATCCCGATGCCCGTCCCATCCCCCTGGAAGAGGAGCTGCGCCGCGTGATCCCCGTCATCCGACGCCTTGCCCGGGTGCTGCAGGTGCCCATCAGCATAGATACCTCTAAAGCCGAAGTGGCCCGCCAGGCCATCGCCGAGGGCGCTTCTCTGGTGAACGATGTGTGGGGCTTCACCGCCGACCCGAACATGGCACGGGTGGTCGCTCAGGCGAAGGTGCCCGCGGTGCTCACCCACAACCAGCACGGCTACGAGTACCAAGACCTTATACCCGATATCATTCGGGGCCTGCAGGAGCGGGTGCAGAGGGCTTTGGAGGCGGGAGTGGCCAGGGAACACCTGATCGTTGACCCCGGCTGGGGCTTCGGCAAACGGGCAGAGCAGAACCTGGAGGTGCTGAGGCGTTTGGGGGACATTCGTTCTGCTCTGCAGCGCCCCCTGCTCATCGGCACCTCCCGTAAGCACACCATCGGTCTGGTGTTGGGCTTGCCCGTGCACGAGCGTTTAGAGGGCACAGCCGCCACTGTAGCCCTCGCCATTGCGCAAGGGGCTGATATCGTGCGCGTCCACGATGTCAAAGCGATGGTGCGGGTGGCGCGCATGGCCGATGCGGTGGTGCGGGGGTGGCGTCGCCCGGAGGGGGGATGACCCTGGTCTATCTAGGGTTAGGCTCTAACTTGGGCGACCGGGAGGGGTATCTGCGTCAGGGCGTGCGGGGGCTCCACCAGCGCGCAGGGGATGTGATCGGCCTTTCGCCTATCTATGAGACGGCTCCTCAGGGATACGCCGATCAGCCCCGTTTCCTAAATATGGTTGTGTGCCTTCAGACACCGTTAGACCCCCTCGCTTTGCTGGACACTTGCTTAGCCCTGGAGAGCGCCGCGGGGCGCACACGCCCCTTCCCTAATGCGCCCCGCACTCTGGATATCGATATCTTGCTGTATGACGAACGGGTGTTCACATCTGAGCGTCTTACTGTGCCCCATCCTCGGATGGCGGAGCGGGCCTTTGTGCTGATTCCCTTGTCCGACCTGGCCGCCGATGTGGTGCATCCAACGCTAGGGATATCCGTTGGGGCGCTGGCTCGGCGGGTGGGGCATGAAGGCGTGCGCCCGTGGTCGCCTCCCCCGTTAGCATGGCTGGGGGATGATGATCAGGGCGTCCGTAGGGAGGGGGGCAGAAGGTTGGGGATGCCCTCCTCAATGGGGTAAGTCTCTTTGCACTGGGCGCACCACAGGCTTCCTGTCATGATGTCCTCCCCTTCTTGGAGTTCTACAGTCAGGGAGAGCGAGGCTTTACACACCGGACACACTAGGATGTCCATCAGGTCGCGCCGCATGGGTCTCCTTTCGAGGGAAGATGGTAGATGCTAGCAGGGCCAAACCCACAGCGGCTGCCCCCAGAGCAGCAGCCGGGCCCGCCCATGCCGGGGATGCCCCCCCTATTCGTGTAGGCGCCAACCATGCATCCAGAACAGCGTAGCACACCAGAAACAAGCCAGCTAGCCTTCCCGCGGGCTGGGGGCGGGCGCTCACAGCCAGTAACACACCTCCCAGAAGCACACTGCCCAGTCCTTCGTAAAGGTCGGACGGCCAGCGGGCAACGGCGCTCCCTGGGAGGAGTAGGCCCAAGGGGTTGGTGGTGATTTGGCCCCCACAGGAGCCGTAAAGCGGACAGGGGAGGTGCACAAGGGCGATGCCGAAGGGGAGGAACAGGCCATACCCGGAGGCGAGGGCCAAGGCCCACTGGGGCCGTTTGCGCCCCCAAAGGAGCAAGACCACGCCTCCCCCCGCGAGGGCACCGTACAACGACATGCCATCGGACAGGCGTAGCAGGCTCAACGGGTCAAGGAGGGTTGCTGGGCGTGTGAGGAGGATATGCCCCAAGCGGGCTCCCAGCAGGGCCCCTATGGCCAGGGGCCATTCCAGCCAGCGGCGGGGCACCCCCCAGCGTTCCCCTTCCCGCCGCGCCCAGTAGTCTACTAGCCAGTAGCCGACGAAGGCGAACACAACCCAGAGGGCGCTTTGCAGGGCGTCTAGAGTAACCATAGTCATCTGCCGCGTAAAGCCTGCTCCGCCAACACCTTGAGCAAGTCCGCTAGCAGGTATACTACGATGCCCATCAGAAGCAGAAGGGTGCCCCCCCGCAGGCCCGCAAGGATGCGGGGCACGGGTGTAGAGGCTTGTGTGGACGGGGCAACCCGCCACCAGCGACGTGCCAAGACGAACATCCCTAATCCTATCAACACCTTGAGCGCCAACACTACCACATAGGGCACAGAGGCCACCGGCGAAGTAAGGCGCTCGAAAGTCAGGACAATTCCTGTCAGGGCCAGAATAGCCGTGATGGGGGCTAGCATCTGGCGGAAGGCGTGGCGGATAGCCTGCCGCAAAGACGTTGAAGGGCTTTCACCCTGTCCCCGGAGGAGGACGAAGGCAAACAGACTTCCCCCTATCCACGCCACGGCCGCCAAACCGTGGAGCCACCGCACCACCAGCAGAAATATCTCCCGCCCGTCCATATCTATCCTCACCGCAGGAGATCTTCCACCAGCATCGTCAGACGCTCCTGGGTGATGGCACCCGTCCACCGGCGCACCACCTGCCCTTGACGATTAATGAAAACGGTGGTTGGAAAACCCACCACCCGATAGGCTGTGGTGATAGTGCCGTCGCTGTCGGGACCTGTGGGGAAGGTCACGCCCGCCTCCCTCAAAAAGGCACGGGCGGCGGCTTCGGTGTCCTGCACATTCACGCCCACCAGCACCAGGCCCTGGCTTTGGTAGGTCTCCCACACCTTTTGCAGAGCGGGCATCTCGGCCCGGCACGGGGGGCACCAGGAGCCCCAAAAGTTTATCACCACGACCTGCCCGTGATAGTTCCCCAAGCGAAACTGGCCCCCATCAAAAAGGGACAGGGTGAAGTCGGGGGCTGGTTCCCGCACCTTCTGCTCTCCCAGACGTGGGCTGCTAGTAACCGTAGGCGGTTGCACAACGGACACCACTACGAGAACGAGGCCTCCCAGGATGGCGAGACCCTGCAAGAGAAACCCCAGTCGAAGACGCCCCAGCTCCATAACGCCTCGACCTCCCAGGCTCGGTGCCCGGGCGCGTGCCTCCTACGACCTAGGGTAGCACATAAGGTATGATTCCCCCAGCACCTCAAGGGAGGCCGGCGATGAAGGTTGCCCAAGTGAAGACCTTTTTGGTGCACCCGGGGCGCGGCAAGAACCTCTTGTTCGTCAAGGTGGAGACCGATGCAGAAATTTACGGCTGGGGGGAGGCTTATACCCAATCGGACCGCGACAAGACTATCGAGCAACACATTCAGGCTATGGCTCGTTACTTGGTGGGCCGTAGCCCTTTCCATATCAAGCACTTCACCCAGGTGATGTTTATGGACTATGCCACACGGCGCGGCTCATTGGAGTTTTACTGTGCTTTGAGTGCATTGGAGCAGGCCATGTGGGACATCGTGGGCAAAGCGGTGGGCCAGCCCGTCTATAACCTGCTGGGCGGGCCGTGTCGGGACAGGGTGCGCGTTTATGCCAACGGCTGGTATGAGGGGGCCAAAACGCCCGAGGACTATGCCCGGGCGGCGGTGGCCACGGTGCGCCTGGGCTTTACCGCTCTGAAGTTCGACCCCTTCCCCCCTCCTTGGCGTCCCTACATCTCCCAACGGGAGGAGGACATGGCGGTGGAGACGGTGCGGGCAGTGCGGGAAGCCGTTGGTCCTCAGGTAGACCTGCTCATTGAAGTGCATCGGCGTCTGGCCCCCATGCACGCCATACGGGTGGCGCGCCGTTTAGAGGAGTTCCAGCCCTTCTGGTATGAGGAGCCCGTGGACTCGGAGAACCTGGACGCCTTGGCCGAGGTGCGTCGGCACATCTCTTTGCCGGTGGTTACGGGCGAGGCCCTCTATAGCAAGTGGGATTTCCGCGAGGTTTTGGAGAAGCGCTGTGCCGACATCATCAACCCCGATGTGTGCAACTGCGGGGGCATCTTGGAACTGAAGGAAATTGCTGCGATGGCGGAGCCCAACTTTGTGGTGGTCTCCCCCCATAACTACAACAGCACTACGGTGGGGCTGGCTGCCACCCTGCACGTAGCGGCCGTTATCCCGAACTTTCTCATCACAGAATACTTCGTCAACTTCACCGAAGTGGGGGAGGCCATTGCGCGCGTGCCCTTGCGTGTGGAGAGCAGTTACATCCGCCTCCCCACCACGCCTGGGTTGGGGATAGATCTGAACGAAGAGGCCCTGACTCGCTACGGGTACAAGCCCTTCCCAGCCCGCCCGATTCGCCACTATCACCAGGAAGGCCCCTAGCCCCGTGTGGGGGAGTGGGGGGTCTATGGCCCTGTGGTATCCGAGGCCCGCACGTCGGTAAGCACCTGCCGCCCGAGAGCCAGTGCCCGCTGGCGCACAGTGTCGGGCAGGCGCTCCTGCTCTAAGAACTTACGCAGGGCCTCCTCCGGAGAGGCGCGTGGGTCAATGGCCCGGCCTGACAGTTGTAAGTGCCGGTCGGTATACTCCCTCTGCATAACGGAATAGAAGGCCGGTTCCAGGGCCTGGCGCAGGGCGCGCTCGTCCAGCCTCCCCCCTAAAGCGAGGGGCATCCGCAGGCGTAGACGCACCACCGCGCCCTTCAGGGCAGTGCGCCGCAGGGCGGAGAGGGCCTGGGTGGTCGGGTCGTCGTCTGGGCCTATCTCCACCTGCACCGTCAGGAAAGGACGGGCGGGCACCTCGCGGAACTCCCAGCGGGCCCGTTGGCCGGCGGGCTTGCCGGGGTCAATATCCACCACCACGAACCCTTTCCTATCCTTCTCTTCACTGAAGTCCACGCGCTGCAGGCTCCCAGAGTAGACCACAGGCGGAGCCTCGCCCCAAGACTGGTGGCGATGCACATGCCCCAAAGCCAGGTAGTCCAGCCCCGGCAGGACGATACTACTGGGTTGGAGCACGTGGTCGTTGCCTAAGAGCATGGATTGCTCGGTGCTGGTAGTGGCAGTGGAGAGGGTCAGGTGGCCCACCAGGATAGCAGGGAGGGAGGGGTCCAGGCGCTGGGCAAGGGTGTGAATATGGGCCGTCAGGCGCTCCTCGGCCATTTGGCGCAGGGCCTCCGGGGATTTGCCTTGGCTCTCCTGGCG
This sequence comes from Dehalococcoidia bacterium, assembly GCA_025060295.1. Classification (NCBI taxonomy): domain Bacteria; kingdom Bacillati; phylum Chloroflexota; class Dehalococcoidia; species Dehalococcoidia bacterium. The sequence continues at coordinate 22,455 of JANXCH010000001.1, forward strand.
CTCCAGGAGCAGGTGGGGGCGTATCCAGGGCACGGTGAGAACCTGCAGGGGGCCGGAGCGGGTCTGCAAGGTGAGCACCTCTGCCCGTTCGCTCACCGTTACTTTCCGGATGTTCAAGGTGGGGAAGATTTCCAGGGCTGAGGCGCGGAAGGCGATGGAGGGAAGGTCGTGGTTGCCGGCCACCAGCAACACAGGGATATCGTGGTTGACCAGATGGGCGATACGGCGGGCGAACTCCCGCTGGTGTGTCTGGTCGGGGTTACGGCTCTTGTAGGCGTCTCCGGCGAAGACCACCAGGTCTACCTTCTCGGTGATGGCGGTGTGCACAACGGCGTCAAAAGCGGCAAGGAAGTCCAGCAGGCGCGTGTTGGCTCCCCGATAGTAGGTGCGGTCGTGGCCCGGGGGCACCAGAAAGTAGTCGGGGAGGGCGGCCAGATCCCCCTCCCGGGCCTCGCGCCCGTAGCTCTCTACCCCGATATGCAAATCCGAAAAGTGGAGCAGGCGCATCTGGCTAGCCGCCCCCAGCAGTCAGGTGAGCGAGAAGGTCGTGTAGGGCGGATAGGCGCGCCTGTGCCTGGCGGAGGCGCTCCTCCTCCCGCTCCACCACCTCCTCGGGGGCTTTGGCGCGGAACTCGGCGTCCTGAAGGCGTGCCTGGAGGCGCTGGAGGACGTGCTGGGTCTGCTCGACTTCTGCGCGCAAGCGGGCCACTTCCTTCTGGATATCCACAAGGTGTCCGATGCGAATGGCCACAGCCAAGGGGCCGACGGCCGTGCGCAGAGACTGGGAGTCGGTCGGTAAGGGTTGCCCGTCTTCTAGCAGGTGCAGGGGGTGGACGTGGGCCAAGGCTTGAATCGCCTCCCGCTCCCCTTCCAAAGTGGTGCGATGCGCCCCGGGGACGACCAGCACCTCCAACGGTTGCCGGGGAGGCAAACGGAACTCGGCGCGCGCATTGCGCACCGTGCGCACCAAAGCCTTCACCACATCCAGGGCTTGTTCAGCGTGGGTGTCTATGAGAGCCGTATCCACCTGTGGCCACGGTGCCACGATGAGCATCTCCGGAGCACCGTCCTCGTTGGGCAGACGGCGCCGCAGGTCCTGCCACACTTCTTCCGTGATGAAGGGCATAAAGGGGTGGAGCAGGCGCAGGATGCGCTCCAGGGTGTAGGCCAAAATCAGGCGGGGAGAGGGACTGACACCACGGCGCAGGCGCACCTTGCTCAGCTCTAGGTACCAGTCGCAAAACTCGTCCCAGATGAAATCGTAGAGGTTCTGCTGGGCGTCGGCGAACAGGAAGGTCTCCATCGCCCGATGCACCCGCCGGATGGTGTCCTGCAGGCGGGAGAGGATCCAGCGGTCTTCCAGGTGGACAGGACGGGGAGAGCTCCAGCCGGTGAGATCGGATGCCCCCTCCAAAGCCGACAGGACGAAGCGGGAGGCGTTCCAGATCTTATTGGCGAAGTTGCGCCCCGCCTCCAGGCGCTGGGGGCTTAGGCGCTGGTCGCTGCCGGGTGCGACCCCCGCTGTGAGGGTGAAACGCAAGGCATCGCATCCATACTGGTCCACCAGGTCAATGGGGTCCACCACATTCCCTTTCGTTTTAGACATCTTTTGCCCATAGGGGTCGCGCACCAGGCCGTGGAGGTAGACCGTGTAAAAGGGCACCTTGCCCGTGTTGGCCAGCCCCAGCATGACCATGCGGGCGACCCAGAAGAAAAGAATGTCGTAGCCCGTCTCCATAACGGTGGTGGGGTAGAAGTAGCGCAGGTCTTCGGTATCATCGGGCCAGCCCAAGGTGCTATGAGGCCACAGGCCCGAGGAGAACCAGGTATCCAGCACATCGGGGTCTTGCTGGATGCGGGGGCTCTGACACTTTTCGCAACGGCTGGGATCCTGCAAGGTGCAGGTCTGCCCCCCGCAGTCGGCGCAATACCAGACGGGAATCCGGTGTCCCCACCACAACTGGCGGGAGATGCACCAGTCCTTGATGGAGCGGAGCCAGTTCAGGTAGACCTTGCTGAAGTGCTCGGGGATAATGCGAAGGGTTCCCTCCTCGACAACGCGTATGGCCGGCTCGGCCAATGGCGCAGCGCGCACGAACCACTGACGGGAGAGGAGGGGTTCCACTGGGGTGCCGCAGCGTTGACAGTGCCCCAGGGCAAGGGTATGGGGCTGGACTTTCTCTAGGAGGTTCTGCTGGCGCAAGGCCTCCAGCACGGCGCGACGGGCCTGGTAGCGGTCCATCCCTTGGAAGGGGCCGGCGGAGGCGTTAAGGGTACCGTCGGAGTTCAGGATGGTCACTGCCGGCAGGTGGTGGCGCTGGGCGATCTCCCAGTCCACGGGGTCGTGGGCGGGGGTAACCTTCAAGGCCCCGGTGCCGAAGGAGGGGTCAATGGCCTCGTCGGCGATAATGGGCAAGCGCCGTCCCAGCAGGGGCAAGACCGCCATCTTGCCGACGAGGGAGGCGTAGCGGGCGTCTGCGGGGTGCACCGCCACAGCCGTGTCGCCCAGCATGGTTTCGGGGCGGGTGGTGGCCACGGTGATAAAGCCTGTGCCGTCTGCGAGGGGGTAGCGGATGAAGACCAGGTCGCCCTGTATCTCTTTATGCTCCACCTCCAGGTCGGAGAGAGCGGTGGCGCACCGCACGCACCAGTTGATGATGCGTTCCCCCTGATAGATAAGGCCCTTATGGTAGAAGGTAACAAAGGTGGTGCGCACGGCGCGGCTGGGGCCGGGGTCCAGGGTAAAGCGTTCCCGTGTCCAATCACAGGAGGCGCCCAGGCGCATATGTTGCTGGGAGATGCGGGCGCGATAGGTGCGCACCCATTGCCAGACCCGTTCCACGAAGGCCTCCCGCCCTAACTGGTGGCGGGTGAGGCCCTCTTTGGCCAGTTCCCGCTCCACCACCACCTGGGTGGCAATACCCGCGTGGTCCACCCCGGGGAGCCAGAGGGTGGGTTCTCCCAGCATGCGATGCCAGCGCACCATAATGTCCTCGATGGTGGCGGTGAGGGCGTGGCCCATGTGCAGGCTCCCCGTCACGTTGGGCGGGGGCATAATGATGACGAAGGGCTTGCGGGAGGGGTCAATCTTCGGGGTGAAATAGCCTCCCTCCAGCCACCTCTGGTAGATGCGTTGCTCAACAGCCTGGGGATTATACGCCTTGGGAAGGGCAGAGGCGCTGGCCTCGCTCATTATTGGCTCCCGCAGGGGTTTACGCTGTCTATTGTAACGCAGGATGGGGAAGCCCTATTGGCGCAGGCGCTCCCGATAGGCCTGATAGGCCTGGCGGATGGTGTCGTGTTTGAGGGCGAGGATGGCGGCGGCCAGGTAAGCGGCGTTGCGTGCCCCCCACGAGCCGATGGCCACACAGGCGACGGGCACTCCGGGGGGCATCTGGGCGATGGCTAAAAGGGCGTCTATCCCCTGCAGAGGGCTAGAGGGCAAGGGGACGCCGATGACGGGGAGGGTGGTGTGGGCGGCGACCGTGCCGGGCAGGGCGGCCGACCCGCCGGCGGCGGCGATGAACACCTCTACGCCCCGCTGGGGGGCAGTAACCACCATCTCCCGCAGTTTGTCGGGGGTGCGGTGGGCCGAGAGCACGTGCACCTCATAGGAGATGCCCAACTCGTCCAGCACCTTCACGGTCTCCTGCAGGGTGGGTTCGTCGGAGCGGCTCCCCATGACGACAGACACCAGAGGCATCAGTTCCCTCCTTTTGGCAGTGCGGCGATATCTCGCCTGTAGGTTATCCCTTCAAAGTGGATATGGGCAAGGGCGTGGTAAGCCTTTTCCCGGGCCTGGGCTAGGGTGGGCCCGAGGGCAGCAACTGTCAGCACACGGCCTCCATCGGTTACCACGGTCGGCTTCCCCTCGGCCAGGATCAGGCGGGTGCCGGCGTGGAACACCAGCGCCTCCTTTTCAGCCGCCTCCAAGCCCCTAATGGGATAACCCTTGCTGTAGTCCCCTGGATAGCCGCGGGAGGCGGCCACCACGCCCACGCAGGCGTCGGGGCTCCACGCCCACTTCTGGCCGTGCATCTCGGTGCGCACAACCGCCAGCAGGATGTCCAGCAAGTCGCCCTGCAAGCGGGGCAGAATGACCTGGGCTTCAGGATCGCCTAAGCGACAGTTGAACTCCAAGACCATCGGGCCGTCGGCTGTTACCATCAGCCCGGCGTAGAGGACGCCCTGGTAGGGACGGCCCTCGGCGGCCAGGGCGTGCACGACGGGTTCCAAGATGCGCTGGCGCACCGTCTCGGCCATGGCAGGCGTCCAAAACTCGGGGGGGCTGTAACTGCCCATGCCCCCGGTATTGGGGCCCTGGTCGCCGTCCAGCAGGCGCTTGTAGTCGCAGGCGGCCACCAGAGGGGACACATGCTGGCCATCGGTAAAGGTGAACACGCTCACCTCCCGCCCCACGAGGCAGTGTTCTATGAGGATGCGTTCCCCTGCGGGGCCGAACACCCGCTCCCGCATGGCGCGGGAAATGGCGTCCAGAGCGTCAGCAAAGGTGGCACACACGGTTACGCCTTTTCCTGCAGCGAGGCCGTCGGCTTTCACCACCACAGGAAGAGGCTGTCTTTTGACATAATCAATCGCCGATTGATAGTCCGTGAACACTTGGGCGGGGGCAGTGGGGATACCCCAGCGCTGCATGAGTTGCTTAGCGAACGCTTTGGACGCCTCAATCTGGGCGGCGGCGCGGGTGGGGCCGAAAATGGCCAATCCCTCCTGGCGGAAGCGATCCACGATGCCCTGGGCTAAGGGCAGTTCTGGCCCCACGACGGTCAGGTGGATACGGTGATGGTGTGCAGCCTGCACCAGGGCCTCTATGTCCGTGGCGGGGATGGGGATGTTGGTGGCTATTTTTGCGGTGCCGGCGTTGCCGGGCGCGACGAAGAGAGACTCTACTTGGGGGCTTTGGGCCAGTTTCCACGCCAGGGCGTGTTCCCGAGCGCCGGAGCCGACAACCAGGACGCGCATTCCTGTCTCCTAGGCGCGCCACCAGGGGATGAGGTCTTCCCCGGCATCGTCCTGGGCGAGGTGGGGGATGTGGGCGGTGATCGTGTGGCGCAGGCGTGCCAGGGCTTTGGACGGGGTGGGCTCCCGAACGGAGCATCCCAGCAGAGGACAGAAAGCCTCCCACTGACCGTCGGGCAGGTGTTCCAGGCGGAAGGGGATGAGGCTAGCCTTCACGGCGGGGGCATCTTCAGGCCCTGGGCCTTGGCCCAGGCCTCCAAGGCCTGCCGACTGACAACCCATTGGCCACCTTTTTTGGTGCCCACCAGGGTTCCCTCCCGCAGAGCACGGCGCAGGTGCTCAGGGGAGACGCCCAACAAACGCGCCGCCTGGGGCACGGAGAAGGTGTCAGGGAGTGCGGCCATATCAACCTCCACGATTATATCATGCCACAGGGAGGTTTAAGAATGTATCTTGTGCCAACGGGTGCGCCAAAGGGCGGTGTCGGCAACACAGGCGAACTCTGGAAAACGAATGGTTCACAGAACTCTCGTCAAGGGCAGGGGAAAGGCGAAAAAAGCAGAGGTGATGTGTCGGATTAGACTCATCAGACTCGTGGTGGATGACTGGGGGCCACGGAGGCCTGCTAAAGTGTTGGCGTATCGCTTTTTTGCGTATCACTTGGGAGGAGTTGAAGGGGCGCTCTATAAAGAAACAATACAAACCCCAGGATACGAGGTCTTTCTCATCTGCGGCGGCGGTTTTTTAGACCTATCCTAGTTATTTGCCCTATTCCCACTCGATTGTCCCCGGCGGTTTGGAGGTGATGTCGTAAACCACCCGGTTGACCTGGGGCACCTCGTTGACGATGCGGGTGGAGATGCGGGCCAACACCTCATAGGGCAGGCGCGCCCAGTCGGCCGTCATAGCGTCTTCCGAAGTAACAGCGCGAACGGCCACCAGATACCCATAAGTGCGATAGTCGCCCATCACCCCCACGGTGCGCACATTGGTCAGCACCGCGAAGGATTGCCACAACTGCCGATACAGGTTGGCCGCCTTGATCTCGTCCATCACGATCCAATCGCACGCCCGCAAAATCTCCAGTTTTTCTGGGGTAACTTCACCAATGATGCGGATGGCCAGCCCGGGCCCGGGGAAAGGCTGACGAAAGACGATCTCCTCCGGCAGGCCCAGGGCCAGCCCCACTTCCCGCACCTCGTCTTTAAACAAGTAACGCAATGGCTCCACCAAGCGCAGGCGCATGGTGGCCGGTAACCCCCCTACATTGTGGTGGGTCTTGATTTTGGCAGCTGCCTTGGCGTCGCCTTTGCTTTCAATGATGTCAGGGTACAAGGTGCCCTGTGCCAGGAAGTCCACCTTTCCCAGGGCTGCCGCCTGCTCCTCGAAGACGCGGATAAACTCCTCCCCCACCACACGGCGCTTCTCCTCGGGATCCACTACCCCTCGCAGGCGCTCCAAAAAGCGTTGTGAGGCGTCCACATAGAGCACCCGCAGGCCCATCTTGGTGCGAAAAGTATGGAGCACCCGTTCCGGCTCCTCCCGCCGTAACAGGCCGTTGTTGACGAACACGCAGGTGAGTTGGTCGCCCACTGCTTGATGCACGAGGGTGGCTGTAACGGCGGAATCTACCCCACCCGACAGGGCGCACACCACTTTGCCGTCCCCGACTTGGGAGCGGATGCGCTCTGTCGCCTCGGCGATGAAGTTACGGGGTGTCCACAGGCCCCGACAGCCACACACGCGGTACAGGAAGTTGGCCAGAATTTGGCGTCCATAGGGGGTGTGGGCCACCTCGGGATGGAACTGCAGTCCATACAAGCCCCGCTCGGGCGAGCCAATGACAGCCAGAGGGGAGTTTTCCGTATAGGCGAGGGCTTGAAAACCTGGGGGCATCTCCACCACCTGGTCTCCGTGGCTCATCCAGACGGGCATCGCGGGGGGGAGGTCTGCAAACAGGGGGGTCTGGGGCACGTTCTGATGCAGGACGGCGTGGCCATATTCCCGCTTGGCGGGCGCCACCTTGCCCCCCAACTGGTAGGCCAAGGCCTGCATCCCATAGCAGATCCCCAATACGGGCACGCCCCACTCCAACACAAAGGGCGGAATTAAGGGTGCCCCCGGTTCATACACGCTGGCGGGCCCTCCCGAAAGGATGAAGCCCTTGACCTTGAGGTGGGCCAGCGCGTCAGGGGTAACATCAAAGGGGTGCAGTTCACAGTACACCCGACACTCCCGCACCCGGCGGGCGATGAGGCGACTGTATTGGGACCCAAAGTCGAGGACGACGATGGCCTCGTCCGCTGTCTTGGGGTGCTCGGGGGTCTGGTCAAGGGTCTCACCTTGGCGGTGGCGCGAAATCTCCAAGTAGGTGGATACTTCCAGGTGGTCGCTGGCGGCCACACGCCGCCCGCTCTTCCCAAGGGGACCCTCAGGGCTCGGCTCGTGGCTCATCTTGGCCCAAGGGTAGCACGCTATGCTATACTAGTCAAGGAACAGCGGGGCAAGTTCCCGCCCCCAACGGGAGGAGGGCTCCCCTGCACGACCGATCTTTTATCACAGACCTGCCCCTTGCCCTGGCGCGCCAGGTGGACGAGGCGGTGGCGATGCTGACCCGGGGGGGCATTGTGGCTTACCCCACCGATACGGTTTATGGCTTGGGTGGGGATGTCTTTTCTGAAAGCGCTGGAGAGAAAGTGTTCGCCGCCAAAGGACGCCCTGTGGGCATGCCCTTGCCGGTGTTGTTGGCCTCTGTGGAGGATGTGGAGAGGGTGGCTGTCTCCATTCCGCCAGTGGCCTATCGCCTGATGGAGCGCTTCTGGCCGGGGGCGTTGACGCTGGTGCTCCCCAAGGCTCCGAGTGTGCCGGCGGTGGTAGCAGCACGGGGATGGACGATCGGGGTGCGCGTGCCGGCGCATCCCGTGCCGAGGGAACTGGCGCGGCGCCTCGGCAACCCGATCCACGGCACCAGCGCCAACCCTAGCGGACTCCCCTCCGCCCAAACGGCCGACGAGGTGCGCCGCACCCTCGGGCACGTCGTGGATTACATCGTCGATGGAGGGCCCACACCCGGCGGGCAGAGCACGGTGGTGGACTTGACCGGCCCACAGCCCCGTTTGGTGCGCTCCGGCAATGTGCCCCGTGAGGCCATTCAGGAGGTCCTGGGACAGCCCTTGATAGGGGGTGGGTAGCGTGGAGGCCCAGAGCACACCCCGTCGCATCGCCATCGGGTGCGACCATCACGGCGTAGCCCTGAAGCAGGCTCTTATCGCCTTTCTGACCCAGGCAGGCTATATAGTTCAGGACTTCGGCACCCACGACCCGACGCCAGTGGACTACCCCGATGTGGCGGTGCAGGTGGCGGGGGCAGTGGCCCAGGGCAAGGTGGAGCGGGGCATCCTCATCTGTAGCACGGGAATTGGGATGAGCATCGCCGCCAATAAGGTACCCGGTGTGCGGGCTGCCCTGTGCCATGACACCTTTTCGGCCCAGCGGGCGCGGGGACACAACAACGCCAATGTGCTGTGCTTGGCGGGTTCGGCACTCCAGCCCACCCAAGCCCAAGACATCCTCCAGGCCTTCCTCACAACCCCCTTTGAAGGGGGACGGCACGCCCGCCGTGTGGAGAAGATCGCCCATCTGGAACGCTCGCACATCGCCTGTTGTTAGGGTGTTGCCGTGGCTGTGCCTCCACCCGTCCTGGACGCCTCACCCGTAGTAGAGAGAAGTCTGCGAGCATATCTTGAAGGGCGTGGGGAACTCCTATATCGGATGTTGGAATATCACTTGGGATGGCGCGATCCCCAGGGCGACTCCACTCCTACGGCTCCTGTGCATCCCTATGGGTCTCTGGCGGTGTTGGCCGGACAGGGGTTGGGCCTTCCTGCGACCGCCGTGGCGGTCTGTGGGGCAGCGGTAGAACTCCTCGCCCATTTCCACGCCGTGCACCGGGAGATTCAGGATGGCACCCCCGGCTCGTCCGAGCGGCCGGCCCTCTGGTGGCTGTGGGGACCTGCCCAGGCCATCAATGCAGGGGATGGTTTCCACGCCCTGGCCCGCCTCACCCTGGTGCAGGGTATGCAGGCGCAGGGGTACTCCTCGGAGCGCCTAGTTGAAGCCTTGCGTTTGCTGGATACCACGGCCCTTGCCCTGTGTGAGGGGCGCTATGAGGACCTGCAGCTGCAGGAACGCCTAGAGGTAACCGTAGCCCAATGCCGGCGCATCGCTCAAAGCCAAACGGGGGGGGTGGTCGGGTGTGCCTTAGCCCTACCGGCTATACTCGCGCACCGCCCTAGCGAGGTGCAGAACTTGTGTCAGGAGGCAGGGCGTCGGTTGGGCGAGGGGGTGCACTACTGGCACGACGTGCGCCGCTGGCGCCGTCCCGTGAGCGAGGGGGTAGCAGGTCCTGTCCTCAACAAGAGTAAAACCTTGCCCCTGGCTTTGGCTCTCCAACGGGCCAGCGTGCGGGAGAAGCGGGAACTGGGCGTTGTGTATATGAAGCGGGTTTTGGAGCCTGCGGATATTCCCGCATTGACAGCCCTTTTAGAGCGTTTGGGGGCATTTACCGAGGCGGAAAGCATAGCCCAGCAGGCCATAGAGGACGGTTTGCGCCTGTGGACAAGTGTTACCGGCGACAGGGGCGATACTTTGCGGGAAGCGGTGCACTATCTAGCCCACGAGGCCCCGATATAGAGGTATCCTTCACATCCCCTGCAGGAGGTGCCCCGTGCAAAAGGCGACCATTCGCCACCTGCCCGTAGCGGGCAGGCGGGTGCTGGTGCGGGTGGACTTCAATGTGCCTATGGAGGATACCCGTATAACCGACGACACCCGCATTCGTGCCGTCCTGCCCACCATCCGTTATTTGGTGGAGCAAAAGGCGAAGGTGATACTCTGCTCCCATTTGGGACGGCCAGGGGGCAAGGTGGTGGAGAAGGAGCGCCTGCGTCCCGTTGCCCAACGCCTGTCGGAGGTGTTGGGACACCCCGTGCAGTATGTTACCGATTGCATCGGCCCTGTGGCGCAGCAGGCGGTGCAAGCCCTTACGCCAGGCCAGGTGCTTCTGCTGGAGAACCTACGCTTTTACCCCGGTGAGGAGAAGAACGACCCGACCTTCGCCCAGGCGTTGGCTTCCCTGGCGGAGGTGTTTGTGAACGATGCCTTCGCTGCCTCCCATCGTGCTCACGCCTCGGTGGTGGGCGTGCCCCGCTACCTGCCCAGTGTGGCAGGCTTCCTGATGGAGAAGGAACTGCAGGCGTTAGGGACGGTGCTCACCGCTCCCCAGCGCCCCTTGGGTCTGCTGTTGGGCGGGGCCAAGGTGAGCGATAAGATGCAGGTGTTGGGGAACCTTCTCCCGCGTGTGGATGTGCTGCTCATCGGCGGGGGGATGGCGGCCACTTTCCTCAAGGCCCAGGGTTTGGAAGTAGGGCGCTCGTTGGTGGAGGAGTCCCTGCTCCCCTTCGCCCGCCAGGTGTTGGACGATACACGCCGGCGTGGGGTGGAGGTGAGTCTCCCTCAGGATGTGGTAGTGGCTCCCACCCTTGAGGCGGGTGCCCCCTATACCATTCTCCCTGTAACGGCCATTCCCGCCGACTGGCGGATTGTGGATGTGGGCCCCAGCACCGTGGCCCTTTTTGCCGTGCGCCTCGCACGCTGTAAGACCGTCGTCTGGAACGGCCCTGTGGGGGTGTTTGAGGTGCCCGCTTTTTCCCACGGCACCCGTGCCCTGGCCTATGCCCTGGCTGATCTGACCCAACGGCAAGGCCTGGTGAGCATTGTGGGGGGCGGGTCTACCGCTGAAGCCGTTACCCAGGTGGGCCTTGTGGAGAAGATGTACCATGTCTCTACGGGCGGGGGGGCATCCTTGGAGTTCCTGGAGGGTAGGGAACTCCCCGGCGTGAGCGCCTTGTGGACAGTTGAGCAAGTGGCGAGGGGGCGGCGTGATTGATTTCCCCGGCCTGGCAGACCTCCTCCTGGACTCGCCGAGCAAAATCTTGTTTCTGGTGGTGGACGGGTTGGGGGGGCTTCCCCATCCCGAGACGCGCCGTTCCGAACTGGAGACAGCCCACATTCCCCATTTGAACGCTTTGGCTAAGCAGAGCGCGTGCGGTCTGACGACTCCTGTCCTGCCCGGCATCACCCCGGGCAGTGGGCCGGGGCATTTAGCCTTGTTCGGCTATGACCCGCTGAAGTACACCATCGGGCGGGGGGTGTTGGAGGCATTGGGTATTGGCTTGGAGGTGCGCGCGGGTGATCTAGCGGCGAGGGGCAACTTCTGCACGGTGAATGCCCAAGGCATCATCCTGGACCGACGGGCAGGGCGCATCTCTTCCGAGGAGAGCGCCCATTTGGTGCACCGTCTGGCGGGCATCCGCCTCCCCGGGGTATACCTGGAGGTGCATCCCGTCAAGGAGCATCGCTTTGTGGTGCTCCTGCGGGGGGATGGCCTCTCCGAGGAGGTGTGCGATACAGACCCGGGACGCACCGGTGTTCCCCCTCGGGAGCCGACGGCCCTGTCCCCGCAAGGGGAGCGCACCGCCACCCTCGTGCGCACCTTCGTGCAGGAGGCGCGCCACCTTCTCCGCCACGAGCCAAAGGGGAATATGGTGCTCCTGCGGGGATGGTCGCGCCTGCCGGCTTTCCCCAACTTTGCCGAGACTTATCGCCTGAGAGCGGCGGCGGTGGCAGCTTATCCGATGTATCGGGGTATTGCCCGGGTGTTGGGGATGCAGGTGCTCCCCACGGGAAACACCTTCGCCGAGGAGGTGGCCACTGTGCGGGAGCATTGGCACGCCTATGATTTCTTCTTCCTCCACTACAAGCCCGCCGATGCTGCGGGCGAGGATGGGGATTTTGCCAGTAAGGTGCGGGCATTAGAGGCTTTGGACGCCCATATCCCCGACCTTTTGGCGTTGCGTCCCGAGGTGTTGGTGGTGGCGGGCGACCACGCTACGCCGGCCCTGGTGGGAGGGCACTCGTGGCATCCCGTGCCCTTGCTCATTCACTCCCGCTACACAGTGGGCGAGGGAGTAGAAGGGTTCAATGAGAAGGCGTGTGCCCTGGGGTCTTTAGGGCGGTTGCCGGCCACAGCCGTTATGCTGCTCGTCTTGGCCCACGCCGGCCGCCTAGCCAAATACGGGGCGTAGGAGGCAACGGTGCCCATCCCTATGCTGGTTGGTAATTGGAAGATGCATACCACTGTTGATGAGGCGGTGGCCCTGGCTCAGGCCATCCGCTCTCAACTGCATGACCCTCCCCATGTGCTGACAGTGCTGTGCCCGCCCTTTATCTCCCTGGTGCCGGTGGCTCAACTGCTCCAAGGCTCCACCATCGCCCTGGGGGCACAAAACATGCACTACGAGGCCAAAGGGGCTTTTACAGGCGAAATCTCTCCGGCGATGCTGAAAGACTGGTGCCAGTTTGTGATTTTGGGCCATTCGGAGCGTCGCCACATCTTTGGGGAGAGCGATGAGGTGGTCAATCGCAAGGTGAAGGCGGCTTTGGCGTGGGGGTTACGCCCCATTTTATGCGTGGGGGAGACCTTGCCTGAGCGCCAGGCGGGGCAGGCGGTGGCGGTGGTGCGCCAACAGGTGGAGCGGGCATTAGAGGGGGTGGCCGATTGTAACGGGCTGGTGGTCGCCTATGAGCCGGTATGGGCCATCGGCACAGGGATGCCCGCTACCCCCGAGGCGGCTGAGGAGATGATGGTGGAAGGGGTGCTGCGTGGCTTGGCGAGCCTTTTCGGGGAGCACAATGCTGTGAAGGTGCCGCTCCTCTACGGGGGGAGCGTGACACCGGAGAACCTGGAGGGGTTTGTACGCCAGCCGGCCATTCACGGAGCGTTGGTGGGGGGGGCCAGTCTGCGGGCCGACGCCTTTTGTGCGATGGTGCGGATCGTGGAGCGGGTGCGGGGGTAAAGGGGGTGCCGGCTCCCGCCAGTAAGCCTCCGCTTCTGGCCATCGTCGGCCCCACGGGCACAGGGAAAAGCGCTCTTGCTGTGGTTTTGGCCCGCCACTTCCGAGGCGAAATTGTTAACGCCGATAGCGGGCAGGTCTATCGGGGATTGGACATCGGCACCGCTAAGCCCCCTCCCCAAGTGCGTCAGGAGATTCCCCACCACCTTTACGACCTGGTGAATCCCGACGAGCCCTTCAGCCTGGGCCTGTATGTGCGCCTGGCGCGGGAGACGATCGCCGATATCCACTCTAGGGGTGCCCTGCCCATTTTAGTGGGGGCGTCGGGGCAGTATGTATGGGCGCTTTTGGAGGGCTGGGAGGTGCCTGAGGTGCCGCCCCAGCCCTCCCTGCGCGCCGCACTGCTCGCGAAGGCTCAACTGGAGGGCCCCGACGCCCTTTATGCCCTGCTGCAACGCCTGGATCCCCACGCGGCGCAGCACATTGACTCCCGCAACCTGCGACGCGTCGTTCGTGCCTTGGAGGTGTGCCTCACCTCGGGCAAACCTTTCTCGGCGTTGCGGCGAAGGGGGGAGGTGCCTTGGCGCTGGCTGGCCCTGGGCTTGACCTATCCGACCCGTCAAGCCCTCTATCAGGCTTTGGACCAGCGGGTGGAAGCCATGTTGGAGGGGGGCTGGCTGGAGGAAATCAGGGGCCTTCTGGCGCAGGGTTATAGCCCTGACCTCCCCGTATTGGCCCGCCTGGGGTATCGCCCTGTTATGTTGGCGGTGCAGGGGCGCATGTCCCTAGAGGAAGCGGTGGCACAGGTGAAACGGCTCCACCGGGTTGTGGCGCGGCGGGCTTACACCTGGTTCCGCCCTGATGATCCTCGCATCCGTTGGCTTGTGGTGAGCCCTGAGCTAGCCCAGCAGGCCCAGGATGTGGTGAGGACCTTTCTCGGCCAATAGGTGCATTCGTGTCCGTGCCCCAAGGCGACGGCTTAGGGGAGGCGCAGGCGCTCTTCCAGGTGCTTCTCCAGGTCGGCGATGGGCAGGCGCACCTGGGCCATACTGTCCCTATCACGGATGGTAACCTGCTGGTCTTCTAGGGATTGGAAGTCGATGGTGATGCAGTAAGGGGTGCCGATTTCATCAAAACGGCGATAGCGCCGTCCGATGCTTTGGGCATCGTCGTAGGCCACCGTCCAGCGTCCCAAGCCTTTCAGGGATACATAGATTTGACGGGCCAGGGGCACCAGGCGTTCGTTGCGACTGAGGGGCAAAACGGCGACCTTGATGGGCGCCAAGGCGGGATGTAAACGCAACACCACTCGTACCTCGTCCTTGTCCGGCTCCTCAGTGTAGGCGTCGATCAGGAAGGCCAGAGCGGCGCGGTCCACTCCGCCCGAGGGTTCAATGATGTAGGGGACGAGGTGCTGTTTGGTCTCTTCATCAAAGTAGGTGAGGCGTTCCCCACTGAACTGGGAGTGGCGCTGGAGGTCAAAGTCGGTGCGGTTGGCGATGCCTTCTAGTTCTGCCCAGCCCCAGGGGAAACGGTATTCGATGTCCACAGTGGCCTTGGCGTAGTGGGCCAGTTCCCCTTGGGCGTGCTCCCGCAGGCGCAAGTTCTCCCGGCGGATGCCGTAGCGCAGATACCAGTTGTACCGCTCCTCCACCCACCGCCGGTGCCACACCTCGTCTTCACCTGGCTTCACAAAGTACTCGATCTCCATCTGCTCAAACTCACGGGTGCGGAAGGTGAAGTTGCCCGGGGTGATTTCGTTGCGAAAGGCCTTACCTATCTGGGCGATGCCGAAGGGGAGGCGCTTCCGAGTGGCATTCAGCACATTCAGGAAGTTTACAAAAATGCCTTGCGCCGTTTCCGGGCGCAGGTAGACCACATGGGCAGAGTCTTCTACGGGCCCCATGAAGGTCTTGAACATCAAGTTGAACATGCGCGGCTCGGTGAGGGGGCCACCACAATCGGGGCAGCGCTGCGGGTCGGCCAGGTCAGAGGGACGCCAGCGGGTGTGGCAGGCCTTGCACTCGGCTAGGGGGTCAACGAAACTCTCTAGGTGGCCACTCGCCTCCCAGACCCTGGGGTGCATCAGGATTGCGGCGTCCAGGCCCACCATGTCGTCCCTTTTGAGCACATTGTCCCGCCACCAGAGGTCTTTAATGGCCCGCTTCAGTTCCACCCCTAGGGGGCCGTAATCCCATGTGCTTCCCAAGCCCCCGTAAATTTCACTACTGGGGAAGATGATGCCCCGCCGTTTACACAGGGAGACGATTTTCTCCATGTCCACGGCTGGAGGGGGATGGTGGGTCATCTTCTAGCCTCCGGAGGGAGCACACCTAGGGTGAGGGTAGCAAAGGGCCTCTCCCCTGTCAAAAAGTGCGTGTGTGGTGTAGGACACCTGCGCCTGACGCCTTTCAGGCCGACGCGGGGCGCCGCTGGCGACGGGCAGGGGTCTGGGGCGTCTCGGTGCGTTGCTGGGGTGTGGAGGCCGAACAGTCGTCACAGAGGCGATAGGTGGTCTGGCGCTGAAGGCCGGGCAAAAGATATCGTCCTAGCACCTTGTGGCAGTTGTGGCACACCACCGTCCACCACACCTTGCGGTGGGGGGCGCGCCAACCCGAAATGGCTGGCATATCCCTTCCTCGCACGAATTTGTCTGGTTTTAGTATATCCCAGGGGGGCCACAGACAGGCAAGGGCTGTATAATCCTCTGAAGGGGGTGTGGCATGCCGACGGCGCGGATCAACGGTATCCAGCTCTACTATGAAGTGCACGGGCAGGGGCCAGCGGTGGTGTTCGCCCACGGGGCGGGGGGGAACCACCTGAGCTGGTGGCAACAGGTGCCCGTCTTCTCCCAACGTTATACCTGCATTACCTTTGACCACAGATCCTACGGACAGTCCGTGGATGACCCGGCTGGGGTGGGCATGCGGGGCTTTGTGGACGACCTGCGGGCGTTGCTGGACCACTTGGGTATTCGGGATGTCTACTTGGTGGCCCAGAGCATGGGGGGCTTCACCTGTTTGGGGTTTGCCGTGCGCTGGCCTGAACGGGTGAAGGCCCTCGTGCTGGCTGACACTACCGGGGGGATTGCGGATCTGCAACTCTTGCGTCAGCAGCGGGAGAGGCGGCAGGCCCCCGATTACCCCAAAGACCTCCTAGCGCGCGTCTTATCGGCTGGGTTTCGCCGGCGCTATCCTGAGCGGGCCTTTCTTTACGCCCAGGTCTCCGCCCTCAATCCGCCGCGACCAGAGAACTTTTTAGAGCCCCTTTGGAATGGGGAAGGGCCCACGGCTGAGGAGGTGGCCCGCCTCCGGGTGCCCGTGCTCCTGATCGGGGGAGCGGAGGATCCCCTGACCACACCCGATATCATGCGCCTGGTGCACAAACTTATCCCCTCCTCGCGGTTAGTGCTGGTGCCAGGAGCAGGCCATTCAGTCTACTGGGAGAAGCCAGGGATATTCAATCGCCTGGTGCAAACCTTTTTTGACCGTGTTACCTAAAAGGAGGCGCCCATGTTGTTTGAGGCGGAAGGGCGGGACTTCGCCTTCGCCGCTACAGGCGATGCCATGATCACCCGCCCCTTGCGGGTGCACCGCGAAGATCGTTTCTTGGGTTTGGTGAACCTCCTCCGGAGCGCCGACGCAGCCTTCACCAACTTGGAGATGTTGTTCCACGATTACGAGGGAAGCCCCGGCTTTCAGACGGGCACCTATACTCGCTCCGACCCTGCCAACCTGGAGGAGCTCAAGTGGATGGGCTTCCAGATGGTCTCCTGCGCCAATAACCACGCCTTTGACTACGGGGAAGTAGGCTTGCTGACGACGCGGGAGCATCTGCGCCGGGTGGGGCTGGTGGCTGCGGGCACCGGGCGCAACCTGGCGGAAGCCCGCGCTCCTGCCTACTTGGAGACCCCTAAAGGACGCGTCGCCCTCCTTTCGGTTACTTCTACCTTCCCCGAGCACGCCCGCGCGGGCGACCAACGCCCCGATATGCAGGGACGGCCCGGGGTCAGCGCCCTCGGCTATCAGGCCATCTACACGGTGGATCGTGAGGCTATGGCCCACCTTCGGCGTATCAGCCAAGCGCTGGGTTTTGAGGAGGAGAAGGAGTATCAGCGCCAGTTCGGGTTCACGGGGAATATTCCCCAGGATACGGACACCGACTTCCACTTCCTGGGGCGCAAGTTCCGGGTGGGGCAAGGCTTCGCCGTCCACACCCTGCCCCAAGATGGGGATGTGCAGGACATCCTGCGCTGGGTGCGCGACGCCCGTCGGATGGCCGACTGGGTGGTGATGAGCCTGCACAGCCACGAGAGCGGGGCCACCCGCGACGAGCCGGCCGAGTTCGTGCGCACCTTCGCCCGCCTGTGCATCGATAACGGGGTGGACATCTTCGTGGGGCACGGCCCCCACTTTCTGCGGGGTATCGAAATTTACAAGGGTAAGCCTATTTTTTACAGCCTGGGCAACTTCATCTTCCAGAACGACACGGTCTATAAACTCCCCCAGGACGCCTACACACGCTTCGGGTTGGGCTACGACGCCACTCCTGCGGACTTCTTTGAGGCCCGCACCGCCGGCGATACCCGGGGGTTCCCCGCCAATCCTGTCTATTGGGAGACGGTCGTGGCAGTTACCCACTTTAGGGCGGGGCGGTTGGAAGAGGTGCGCCTGTACCCGTGCGAACTGGGGGTGGGACGCCCCCGCTCCCAACGGGGACGGCCCCTGCTGGCCTCCCCCGAGGCGGGTGCCCGATGCCTGGAGCGGTTGGCCCGCCTGTGCCAGCCCTTGGGCACCGACCTGCGCCTGGTGGACGGGGTGGGTATCGTGCGCCCCTAGACGGGGAAATGGCCCGGCTGAGATCCTCCTAGAAAGGGTTATTGATTGGGACGCGCTTCACACCGCTCAGGGGGAGGTTGTCATCTTTGCTGGCCCTGGGAGCATCCTCACCCTCTTCTCTGGGACAAGGGTGAGGGAGAGGCCCTATTAGCGCGTCAGGGCGCAGAAGGCCGGGGCGCTCTGTCCAAGCCTTTGGTGTGTCCTTGACCGTCTCGGGGGGGGCTGGTAGACTAGTGGCAATACCATATGCCAGCCCTGACGGAATGGGGGTGGGCATGTTCCAGTTCAAAGAAATCCGTCGTGCCTACGGGTTTGATGAGGTGGCCATCGTCCCCGGCCAGGTTACCATCAACCCCGACCAGACCAACATTGAGTTCCAGTTGGGCCCCCATCGCTTCGCCATTCCTTTCCTGGCATCCTCTATGGATGCCGTGGTCAGCCCCTCCTTTGCCATTGCTATGGGCAAGGCGGGGGGACTGGCCGTTTTGAACCTCGAGGGGGTGTGGACCCGCTACGAGGATGCCGATGCGGTGCTCCAACAGATTGCCGAGGCTCCCCCGGGGGAGGTAACAACCCTCCTCCAGAAGATTTACAGCGCTCCCCTGAAAGAGCACCTAGTCGGCCAGCGCATCCGAGAGATCAAAGCGGGGGGTGTGGTGTGCGCAGTGGCGGTAACACCCCAAAACACCAAGCGCCTTGCCCCCCTGGCCGTTGAGGCGGGGGCGGACATCTTGGTGGTGCAGGCCACTGTTACCACGGCCCGCCACATCTCCAAAAGTTATCGGGGGCTTATCTTTTCCGAACTGGTGCAGCAGGTGAACATCCCTGTCCTGGTGGGCAACTGCGTTACCTACAGTGCTGCCCTGGAACTGATGGAGACGGGGATTCACGGCATCTTGGTGGGGGTGGGACCGGGGGCAGCCTGCACCACACGGGAGGTGGTGGGTGTGGGAGTCCCCCAGGTAACGGCCACGATGGATTGCGCTGCTGCCCGGGAGGAATACTATCGCCAAACGGGGCGGTATGTGGTGGTCATCACCGACGGGGGCATGCGCACGGGTGGGGAGGTGTGTAAGGCCTTTGCGTCGGGGGCCGATGCGGTGATGCTGGGCACCCCCTTCGCCCAGGCCAAGGAGGCCCCAGGCAGGGGCTATAACTGGGGGATGGCGACTTCTCACCCCGCCCTCCCGCGGGGCACGCGGGTGAAGGTGGGGACGAAGGGCACCTTGCAGGAGATCCTGTTCGGCCCCTCGCGGGTAACCGACGGCACCATGAACCTGGTGGGGGCGTTGCGGGTGGGCATGGGGATGGTGGGGGCTTTCACTATTCGCGACTTCCAGAGGGCGGAGCTGGTCTACGCCCCCGACATCAAGACCGAGGGGAAGGCCTACCAGTTGGCCCAGCGTGCCTAACCCAAGGAGGTGCCTGTGCTCTATGAACTGCGCATTTACGAGGCCATGCCCGGCAAACTGCCCGCCTTGAACAATCGCTTCGCCACCATCACCATCCCCATGTGGAAGAAGCACGGCATTCGCCCTGTGGCCTTCTGGACAGAGGACATCGGCACCAGTAACCAACTGGTCTACCTTCTGGCTTGGGAGAGCCTGGCCGAGCGGGAGCAGAAGTGGACGGCCTTCCAAAACGACCCCGAATGGCAAGCCCTCCGTGCCCAAACGGAACAAGACGGTCCCCTGGTGGCCCGTATTCATAACCGCATCCTGCACCCCACGCCCTATTCCCCCATGCAGTAGGCCCCTATGGAGCCTGCGGAGCGGTGGGTCACCGCCAACGGCTTGCGTGTGCATCTTTTGGAGTGGGGGCGAGGGCCATCTACGGCCCTCTTGGTGCACGCCACCGGCTTCTGTGCACTGACGTGGGCACCGGTGGCTGAGGTGTTGGCCCAACACAGGTGGCGTGTGCTGGCCCCCGACCTGCGGGGGCACGGCCTCACCGAGAAAGCCGTCGGCCCCGACCTACGGTGGAGCCTACTGGCTCAAGACCTGGCCTGCTTGATGGATGTTCTGGACTTGCGGGATGCCTTTCTGGTTGGCCATTCCCGTGGAGGGGGTGTAGTGCTCCTGGCGGGTCCCTGGATAGGGCATCGGGTGCGGGCTATGGTTCTGGTGGAGCCGTCGGCCATCATGCGGGGCAACGCCTCCCAGGTCAACACCTTTCTGGCAGCCCAGGCGCGTCAGCGGCGGGCGGTGTTTGGGAGTTTGGCCGAGGCTTTCGCCCACTATAAAGGGCGGGGGGCTTTCCGGCGCTGGCCCGATGCCAGCCTGTGGCTCTACCTGAAGGGAGGATTTGCCCCTCAAGCGGATGGAAGTGTGGCCCTCTTGTGCACCCCCGACACGGAGGCCAGGTTTTATGAGGCGGTAATGGATGTGGATAAGGATATGGCCTTCCATTCCATCCGTTGGCCGGTGCTTGTGGTGCGGGGGACTGAGAGCGACCGCTTCCGCTTTGACATGCCCGCCTTCCAACACTTCCTTCAGCAGGTGCACGGCCCTGTGCGCACGGCCGAAATCCCCGGCGCTGACCACTTCGTCCCTATGGAACAGCCTGAGGTGCTAGCACGGCTCATTCTGGATTTCTTTAAGGAAGTGGGCGCACCGGTATGACCATCCTCATCACGAATACCACCATCGTTACCTGCGACCCGGCGCGCACCATCCTCTCTAACGCCGCCCTTGCTGTGGAGAACGACCGTCTCGTCGCCTTAGGGCCTGCGGGGGAAGTGGCTCGGGCCTTTCCCCAGGCGGAGGTGGTGGACGGACGGGGTAGGGTGGTGTTCCCTGGCCTGATCAACTGCCATGCCCACCTCCTTCTGACGGTGGGCAGGGGCATTATGGACGACTTCGGTTTCCCCTCGCGCCTGCGCTTCCCCTCCGTCCCCTTTCCCCTACGCCTACCCCCTGGCCCCCTCTTAGGGGGGCTTTACCCCTTGAAGGTGTAGGGGATACCCAGTTCCGCACTGATTCGGCGGAAGTAGGCTAGGGTCTTGCGCGGGATAGGAATGCCCTTGGCCCGACGCTCTTGCTCCGTTTCCCATTCGGGCAGGCCGGGGTAGAGCACGCGGGAGTAGCCGGGGGCTGGGGGAGTCTCACGCAACGTGCGTAAGAAGGTATCCATATCGCGTTTGAACTCGGCCACGGGGCGAAACAGGTCAATACGCCATGCGGCGAAGAAGTGGCCTGCCGCCCCCTGGGGGTGGAGGGCCACGCTATGGCCCGCGCCGGACAGCACCCCTGTGAGGATGTCCACCATTGCCCCCAAGCCGTAGCCCTTATGGCTGCCGTGCTCGGGCGTTCCCCCCAGAGGGGTAAGGCGGCGCGCCGCCCGAGCCTTCTGGGGATCGGTGGTGGGGATACCGTTTTCGTCGGTGGCCCACCCCAAAGGGATGGAGCGTCCCAACGCCTCGGCGATAACCACCTTGCCCATGGCCACCGTGCTGGTGGCTATATCCAACACAAAAGGCGGTTCCTTGCCGGCGGGGACGGCGATGCTGAGGGGGTTGGTGCCAAGGCGGGGCTCTCGGCCGAAGGTGGGCACCACAATGGGTGAGGCGTTGGTCATGGAGAGGCCGATAAGGTCATGCTCCAAAGCCATAAGGGCGTGGATTTGGGCGGCACCGTAGTGGCGGCTGTTCTGGACGGCTACCATCCCCACCCCCGCGGCCAGGGCCTTCTGGATTGCTAGGCGCATGGCGAAGGGGCCGACCACCAGCCCTAGCCCGCCATCGCCGTTCACCAGGGCCGAGACTGGTGTCTCTCTCACTACCCGTATCTGCGGGCGGGGGTTGATGCGTCCTTGCGTCAGACCCGGCACATAGATGCTCTCTATATAGTGCTGGACGCCGTGCGAGTCGATACCGCGTAGGTCGGCCAGCACCAGCACGTGGGCGGCCGTCTCGCTATCGGCTTTGGGGACGCCCAAACGCTGAAAAAGGGTGGCGGTAAATTCCAAAAGAGGCTCAGCGGGTATGCGAACACTTTCGTCCTCTCTAACCTTCAGGAACTCCACCACGTCGCCTCCTAGAAGGGGGACTCGTGAACCCCTGATGCTGGTGGTAAGGATACTTTCTGCACAGGTCCCACGCAAGGGGTGAGGAGGCCAAATATGTGTTCCCTTTGGAAAAGCGGCGGGGTCAACCTCGCGGGTCGGGACTAAAGGCCCGACAGTTCGTCGCCCACTACCGGGGTGGTGATTGGCCCACCTCGTTTTCTTGAGACCGCCGTCGCGTCTCATCCTGCGCGATGGAGGGAAAGCGTATGGGGGGCGACCTTCGCTCAACGCCTCCGAAAAAGGTGAGGGCAACCTCTAGCCCTCTAGGGTGGCAATGACCTCGGCCACACTGGGGTGCAGACGATAGCCTGGCCCTTCGGGGAGGGACACCTTTTCCACTGGGCGCGGGAGGCCCGGGAAGCCCCGCATGCGGTGGCCCACAGACGAGAGGGTGCCTCCGATCTCCCGTGCCCGCATGTTCAAAGCCTGTTGGAGGGCTGTCCACCCCACACCCTCGGGATGCTTAGCTACCTCCTTGAGGATGCGACGGGCATCGGGGGAGAGGCGCCCCCAGAACCGACGCACTTGCTGTGGAGTCCACCTCTGCTCGCCCGCAGGCTTGACAGGCGGAGGTGGCGAGACTTCTTTCACCGTGACCGCTGCTGGCGTTTCTTTTGCAGCGCCTTCGGCAAGACGAGCAAGAATTGCCTGCACCTCATCCCACTCCCCTTCTAGGGTTACTGTTATACGGGCCATGTTCCCTCCTTCCCAATTGACACTGACCATAATAAGTGTAACAGTTCGAATCCAATGTGTAAAGGGTATAGGAGCAAAAAAGCGGTGTTTTAGGGTTTGCTCTCACACACTCAAAACAGATGGCCGAGGACATGCAGGGTGGCACATGCCAGCTTTGTCAGGCAGACGGGATGCACCGATGTGGTCAAGATGGGGCACGCAATACAAGGAGGCGAAAATGTGGGGGAGACGCAGGAGGTGTGCGAGTAACCACTCCCAGGAGTTTGGCCTGCGAAGCGGGAGCGTTGGCTGCGGATGTGTCCTAGCGGGCAACGGCGCCTGCCCGATCCCTGCATACTGTGTGGCGGCGCATAACGAGGGTATGGCAACTATGATTACGGTGCTCCCGATGAGCCTCCTTTCCAGTGTAGATGCCGATGCCGAGAGAGGTCTTCCGCTTTAGAACCGCCCACCGTCAATGACCACGTCCACTAAAGCGGGCTTGTCCAAGCTCAGGGCCTTCTCCAGGGTGGGGCGCAAGTGGTTGGGGTCTTCCACGCGGAACCCCGCCACGCCGTAGGCCTCGGCCTGTTTGCGCAGGTCCACGTCCAGATCCATGCCGATGAACTGGCTCTGGCGCTTCTGACCCAGCAAGGGGTAGTAGTAGCCCGTGAGGTATTGTTTGAGGATGCGGTAAGAGCGGTTGTTGCAGATGACATAAGTCACGGGGATGTTGTAGCGCGCTGCCGTGTACAGGGCCTGGATGGTGTACATGGCCGCTCCATCCCCCACCACGGCGATGACGGGGCGGTCAGGCTTGGCCAGTTTGACGCCCAAGGCGCCGGGCATGCCCCATCCCAAACCTCCTCCGCGAATGCCGAACAGGCAACCGGGCTCGTCAAAGTCCAGAGCATTGTTCAGAACGGCTCGTGTGGTGATGGACTCGTCGGCCAGGATGGCGTTGCGAGGCCAGACCGCCTTCAGGTCAAGGGCGAGGCGCTCGGGGGCGATGGGCTTCTGGTCCCACACCTCTTTGGCCCGCTTGAGGAAGGCCTCTTTACGGGCCTGCTTCTCCTGGGCCAGGGAGCGGGCGCGCAAACGGGCCGCCTCCTGGGCAGAGCCAGGCATCTCCTGCTGCAGGGCGTCGGCCAGGTCGACCAAGCCCTCCCGTATATCGGCCCATATCCCCACAGCGGTGGGGTACATCTTCTCGATATCCCAGACATTGCTGTCCAAGTGTATCAGGCGATGCTTGCTGGTGAGGAGGGGCTCGGTGTAAAGGAATTGGGCGTAGACAGGTGCGCCCACCGCCAGAATGACATCGTGCTGGTCGGCCAGGTCGCGGGCCTGGGTGGAGTTGAGGTTGACACTACCCTGGTACTGGGGATGGCTGGTGGGGAAGTTCACCTCGGAGAAGGCAAGGGCGTGCACCCGGGCTCCCACCAGTTCCGCCACCCGCACCGCCTCGGCCACCGCCCCCGACTGGGCGATGCGGTCGCCCACAAGCATTAGAGGGCGTTGAGCGCGGGCGAGCATGTGGGCCGCCTGCTCTACGGCCCGCTTATCGGGGCGAATACGGAAGTAGGTGGTCTGGGCGGGGGTGATCTCCACCTCTGCCTCCCTGTCCAGGGTGTCCCAGGGGAGGGAGAGGAACACTGGCCCTGTGGGGGGGGTGGCGGCCACCTTGAAAGCTCGGCGCACGGCCGTGGGGATGTCCTGGGGATGAAGAACTTCGTAACTCCACTTACTGAACTGCCGGCACATTTCAACGAGGTTGCCGGAGAGGACAGGTTCCTGGATGAGCATGCGGGTATCGGACTGGCCTGCAGTGAGCACCAGAGGGGTGCCTCCCCGATAGGCGTTGTAAAGGGCGGAGATGCCGTTGGCCAAGCCGGCGGCGATGTGCAGGTTCACGAAGGCCGGTTTGCCGGTCGCACGGGCGTACCCATCGGCCATGAAGGTGGGCGTGGCCTCCTGCAGACCTAGGATGTATTTCACCTGGGGGTAGTCCTGCAGGGCGTCCATCAACGGGAGTTCCGTGGTGCCGGGGTTGCCAAAGATGTATTCCACGCCGTGCGCCAGGAGCATCTGTAGTAAAGCGTCTCGCCCGCGCAGACGCGCCATGCTTCCTCCTTTCACGCAGGTGCCCACTGCACCCTGGGGGTATTATACGGAAAAGCCCTCTCCGGCCACCACTCTGGGCGGTCGCACAGGTGGTGCGAGGATCTGAGCATTTCGGCCCCTTACGGGCAAGTCTAGGGCAGGAGCAAGCCCACGCTCCGGAAGGCCCCGACACCCTCCCTTTGAATGGGCAAGCCGAGTACTAATCGACCTTGCATTAGTCCTTCTACCGTCGGATACAGGGCGTCCCAGCGGGCCAAGTAGCGGCGGGTGTAGGCGTCGGCGTGTTCGGGGGTCAGTGTAACTAGGTACAGAAAGGCACCGCGGAGGTCAGCCACCCCCAACCTCCCCTCCACGAGCAAACTGGTGCGGGCCTTTCTCAGGTTGTCGTCCGTCAGCAGGGCGCTCCACAGAAGGGCTATGCCACGGGCGTATTCATCGTTTTCCCGCTGGAGGTGGATGCCGGACAAGGTGTCTTGCAGCCATTGGGCATAAAGGGGCGTGCGGGGGTAAAGGGTAAGGTCTAGGCCCGTGCGCTCCTCCAACAGGCGCACAAAAAGGGCTTCGTGGAGGAAGCCCTGGGCCTCCCGCACAGCGCGCAGGTTGAGGGTATCAGGGGCCTCGCCCAGGCGGGGGTTCACCACCATCTGACGGAAGTGGCCCAGTTCATGCCCCAGGTCGCGCACCACCTCGGCGGGAGGGCGTTGCGCCATCACCCCTATCCGCAGACGGCCTCTCCACGAAGTGGTGAGGGCATGGGCAGACTGCAAGCGCAGGCACGCCGCCACATAGGCTTCTCGCTGAACAGGGGGGAGGAATGCCGCCTGGTCCGCGCAGACCATCCCCACCCAGCGCACGAACTCTCGGCGGGGAAGGAGGAGAACATCCACCGCCTCGGCCTCCAAAGGTTTCCCATATAGGAGCATGTAAAGGGCTGACGCCAAAGCAAGGATGTCCCTGCCCATGGCCACGCCGTCTTGACCGTGAGAGCCGTCGGCCTGAAGGAGGGTGGTGATCAAAGCGAGGCGGCGGCGCACCTCCTCGGAG
This sequence comes from Dehalococcoidia bacterium, assembly GCA_025060295.1. Lineage (NCBI taxonomy): Bacteria > Bacillati > Chloroflexota > Dehalococcoidia > Dehalococcoidia bacterium. The sequence continues at coordinate 48,094 of JANXCH010000001.1, forward strand.
GTCAAAACGGAGGGGGGCTCCGGCGGGTGTGCGAGCCACTCCACCTGGCGTTCCACCCGGAGCAGCACTTGCCCCATCTCTCCCGAAGTGTCGGCAGCCAGCCCCACCAGGAGAACCACCTGGTGCACACCCAAAGGTAACAGGGCGAGGGAGGACGGCAGAACCTGATCTAGGAGCACATCCACCTCCCCCGCCCCCAGGGGCGGGCGTGTCCATCGGGCCACCGGGGAACCGTCTATCAAAAGCACTGCGTGCAGACGCCCTGGGAGGGGAGCATCCCCCTGGTTGGCCACCCCCCAGTGGGCCCATACCCCTTGTCCCCGCACCACTGCGCTATGGCCGAAATGGCCCTCCTGGGACGAGAGAACCAAAGCGTCTGCCATACCCGGGAAGGCGTAGGGCACCAGGCGGGGACCCTCACCAGGAGGGCTCTGGGCAGGGGGCCATGCAAAGGTCAAAAAGTATGCGTTGTTGTCCTCTTCTGCCTCATCTAGCCGATTCGTGGCGTCGGCTCTCGCCACAACGCGGTGCACACCTGGGCGAAGGGGGAGAACCTCCAATAGGCCATCCCATTCCAAACGCGTCTCCTGCCCCGGGAGGAGGGGAGGGATGGCCCAGCGGGTTGCGACAACGCCATTCACCTCCAGGTCGGTAACAGTGCGGACAGTAGAGGCCGAACGCCCGCGGTTGCGCAAGGCCACTTGCACTTTCACACGCCCGTCCATTGTGGGCGACACCGTTACCGGGGCAGACCAGTCGGGCGGTGTGAAAAAGACGAGGTCCGGTAAGTAGGGGTGCTCTTCCGTGCTTGGACGGGCAGGCGCAGGCCCTGTCCACAGGAAGGAGAGGGAGACGGCGTTGTTAGTTTGACTTGCCTCCTGCAAGAGACCTGTGGGGTCGATGCGGAGGGTGAGGGTATGAGGTCCTGGGGTGAGCCTGACGCGCTCCAGCAGTTCCCCCCAGTCGAGGACGCTGAAGCGTTCCCCCGCTCCTAAAGGGGGGATACGCCAGCGCTCCACAAGAATGCCGTCCAGGTAAAGGTCTACCAAAGCGGGCGTTGGCAGGGGAGCCGGCCCCAGGTTAAGCACCCACCAACTGATGAAGGGGGCTTCCGGCCCCAGGAAAGGGGTGTTGGAGCGTGCGTTGCGGAAGGGGCTGGCGATGAGCGCGCTTTCCCAGCCCGGGGGTGCCTGGATGGCCAGGTCGTAGACTAGGGGCGGTGGAGGCGCCATCGGGGGGTTTGGTGTGGGGCGTGGGACAGGTGTGGGGGTTGGGGTGGGAAGTGGTGTAGGAGTGGGCGGACCGGGGGTCAAGGGGGGCGATGGGAGGGGAGGGCGCGGACTGCGGAGCCACTCACACCCCGCGAGCATTATGAGCATGACCAGCACCGCGAGGAGGGAGATGCGCATGCCCCACGGCTACCCCAAACGCTTCTGCAAACAGGCGAAGAAGGTGTCCAACAGTAGACGAGCGACGCCTCCCGCCACGCGCTGGCCCAGACCCGCGAGCAACCCCCCCAGGGTTACCCGCCCCTCCACTTCCACCCAGGTGCTCTCCCCCCGCTCGTGGAGGGTGAGAACGCCCTCCCCCCGCACGAACCCCCCCGCTCCTTTCCCCTCCACCTGCAGGCGATAGCGCTGCAGGGGTTCCACAACAGTCAGCACCACCTTGCCCGTATAGGTGCCCTTAATGGCCGACACCCCAACCCGCATCACCACATCATACTGATCGGGCACCGCTGAAGGAGTGAGGCGCTCACACCCGGGGATGCACGCCTGCAGGGTGCCTGTGTCCAGCAGGTGCTCCCACACCCGCTGGCGCGGAGCCTTGAGTTCATACTGTGCCTTTACCTGGAGCAACGGCTTCTCCGACCATTAGGTGTCAAGGCGCACGCCTTTGTGCCCTCTGCGCGCAGGCACAGAGCCTGGAATGGGGCAGGGCCGACGACCCCCAAGGGTCTGGCCTTCACGCCCGTCTCGGGAAGAGGATAAATGTTCTCCCATAATCGGGAAAAACGCTCACGTCGTCCGATACTCAGGGCAGCCCCGCCAACATGGGCCGTCCCAGAAACGACTTGGGTTGACAAAGCTCTCTTTGCTATTCTAGCATTACCGCAAAGGGCACGGGGCTTACGGGCGCTTTGAGCCCTACGGGCTCTAGAACCTATATCCGGGGGAGGCCCGGCTAGGGGTTTCTCCCAAAAGGGGAGGTGCACGGGTGCTCTACAATATCCAGGTTACTGTCAACGGCAAGAGTTATGCCCACACTGTCGAGCCGCGTCTGCTGTTGGTGCACTACCTCCGGGATGTGCTGGGCCTCACCGGCACGCACATCGGCTGCGATACCAGCCAATGCGGGGCGTGCACCGTGGTCCTCAACGGCAAGGCCGTCAAGTCCTGCACCGTGTTCGCCGTCCAGGCCGACGGAGGCACCGTCCTCACGGTGGAGGGTTTGGCCAAGGACGGGAAACTGCACCCTGTGCAACAGGGCTTCTGGGAGGAACATGGGTTGCAGTGCGGCTTCTGCACCCCAGGGATGATTATGGCGTCCTACGCCCTTCTGGAGCGCAACCCCAACCCGACCGAGGCGGAGATCCGCCACGCTCTGGAGGGTAACTTGTGCCGATGCACAGGATACCAGAACATCGTGCGGGCGGTGCAGTGGGCCGCCCGGCAGATGGCTGAATCCGCTTCCGCCGCCCCTGTGCGAGGACCGAGGCGGCGGGCCCGCTAAAAGCCACTTGTTACCCAGCCTGGAAAGGGGGAGCACATGGTCATCTCCAAAATGGTCGGGGCACGCATAAAGCGTAAGGAGGACCCGCGCCTGATTACCGGCAAAGGCACCTACACCGACGATGTGCGCCTCCCGGGCACCCTCTATATGGCCGTCCTGCGCAGCCCCCATGCCCACGCCCGCATCCGCAAGCTGGATGTGAGCAAGGCTTTGGGGCATCCGGGGGTTGTCGCGGTCCTCACAGGTGCCGAGGTGAAGCAGATGTGCGGCCCCCTCCCAGCCCAGGGGCCGCTGGAGGGGATGAAACTAGCCCTCCGCTACCCTCTGGCCGTGAACAAGGTTACGCATGTGGGGGAGGGGGTAGCCGCGGTGGTAGCGGAGAGCCGTTACTTGGCCCGGGATGCCCTGGACCTCATTGAGGTGGACTACGAGCCGCTCCCCGCCGTTGTGGACCCCGAGCAGGGCATGAAGCGCACCGCCCCTGTGATCCACGAACATTTGAAGACCAACTTGGCTTATTCCATTAAACAGTCGGTGGGGGATGTGGAGGGGGCCTTCCGGCAGGCGGCAGGGACGGTGAAGGCTCGCTGGGTGGAGCAACGCCTTATCCCCCTGGCGATGGAGTGTCGGGCTGTGGTGGCCCACTACGAGCCAGGCCCTGGTACCTTGACCATCTGGAACACCACCCAGAACCCCCACATTCTGCGGGGGGTGCTGGCGGGGATGTTGCGTCTGGCGGAGAACCGCATCCGTGTCATCGCCCCCGATGTAGGCGGGGGGTTTGGGAGCAAGATAGACGTCTACCCCGAAGAGGCCTTAGCTGCCCTGTTCTCTCTGCGCTTGGGGCGTCCCGTCCAATGGGCTGAGGAGCGCACGGAGAACTTTGTGGCCACTATCCACGGGCGGGGGCAACTCCAAGAGGTGGAGGCGGCCTACGACGCCGAAGGCCACATCCTCGCCCTGCGGGTGCGTATCTGGGCCGACCTGGGAGCCTATTGCCAACTGTTCACCCACGCTATACCCACCCTGACCCTCACCATGCTCAACGGCACCTACCGCTTCGCCAACGCCGCATGGGAGCTCTACGGCGTGTACACCAACAAGACCCCCACCGATGCCTACCGAGGGGCAGGGCGCCCCGAGGCCACCTATCTCTTGGAGCGCACGATGGACTTGGTGGCCCACCGTTTGGGATTGGACCCCGCCGAGGTACGCCGCCGGAACTTTATCCCTAAAGAGGTTTTTCCCTATCAGACGGCGGTGGGGACAGTGTATGACAGCGGGGATTACGAAGGGGCGCTGGATAAGGTTCTTGCCCTGGCCAACTACAAACACCTGCGTCAGGAACAGCAGGAGCGCCTCAAGCGGGGTGACCGTCAACTCCTGGGTATTGGCTTCTCCACCTTTGTAGAAATTTGTGGGTTCGCCCCCAATATGCCCGAAAACGCCACCGTGCGGGTGGAACCTAGTGGAGCCGTTACCGTGTTCACCGGCACCTCTCCCCACGGGCAAGGGGAGGAGACCACCTTCGCCCAAATCGTGGCGGAGGAGTTGGGCGTCCCCATAGATGATATTACGGTGGTGCACGGGGATACCCTGGCCATCCCCCACGGCAACGGGACGCTGGGGAGCCGCACCCTGGCCCTGGGGGGGACAGCTGTGCTCCAGGCGGCGCGCCAGGTCAAGGAGAAGGCCCGCACCCTCGCTGCCCACCTGCTCAAAATGCCCCCCGACAAGGTCAGCGTGGCGGGGGGACACTTCTTCGTGGAGGACATCCCAGATAAGAAGATCTCCTGGAAGGAGGTAGCCGAAAAGGCCTACACCCCTCCGCCCGACCTCCCCGCCGAGTGGGAGCCGGGCTTGGTGGCCACCTCCTACTTCAAGCCCCCCAACTTTACCTTCCCCTTCGGTGCCCATATCGCTGTCGTAGAGGTGGATCGGGAGACAGGGGATGTGCGCCTGCGGGACTACTTCGCCGTGGACGATTGTGGGCACCGCATCAACCCGCTCCTAGTGGAGGGCCAACTGCACGGGGGTCTTGCCCAGGGCATCGCCCAAGCCCTCTATGAGGAGGTGATCTACGACGAGAACGGGCAACTGCTCACCAACAACCTCATGAACTACGCTGCCCCCAACGCGGCCATGCTTCCCTCGTTCACTCTGGAGGCTATGGTGACCCCCACACCCACCAACCCCTTGGGAGCTAAGGGGGTAGGGGAACTGGGCACTATCGGGGCCACCCCGGCCGTAGTCAACGCCGTAGCCGATGCCCTGCGCCATATCGGGGTTGACCCGGCCCAGGTGCAAATGCCCACCACCCCCGAGCGGGTGTGGCGTCTCATCCGGCAGGCCGAGCGCCGAAGGAGGTAGGGTATGGTGTGTGCCCCCTTCACCTATCACCGACCCGCTTCTGTGCGCCAGGCGGTCGCCTTACTGCAACGCCTGGGCGACGATGCCAAAGTGTTGGCGGGCGGACAAAGCCTCATCCCTACGATGAAACTGCGCCTGGCCCAGCCCCAGCACCTCATTGACCTGGCGGGTATCCCCAGCCTGTCCTATGTGAAGGAGGGCAGAGGGATTATCCGCATCGGGGCCCTTACCACTCACGCCGAGGTGGAGTCCTCGGAGGTGCTCAAGAGGCGCCTGCCCGTGCTCGCGGAGACGGCCAGCCTCATCGGCGATATGCAGGTGCGCAATCGGGGCACCATCGGCGGAAGCGTTGCCCACGCCGACCCCGCTGCCGATTACCCCGCGACCCTGCTGGCCTTGGATGCCCGTTTTAGGGTGGTGGGGCCGCAGGGCACCCGGTTCATCCCCGCTAGCGCTTTCTTCAAGGCACCCTTCACCACCGCCCTGGAGGCGGGGGAAATCCTCACGGAGGTGCAGGTGCCCGTGCCTGCTCCTCGCACTGGGGCATCCTATCAGAAGTTCGCCAACAAGGCCTCGCGTTTTGCGGTGGTGGGCGTCTGCGCTTTCCTGGCTCTGACGGCGCGGGGCACCATTCGCCAGGTGCGCATCGGTGTAACGGGTGCCGCCGACCACGCTTTCCGTGCTACCGCCGCCGAGGGGTCTTTGGTGGGCCAGCGCCCTACGGGGCGCGCCTTTCAGCAGGCCGCCCGCGTGGCAACCGAAGGCGTGGAGTGTATCAGTGACGTGCACGGCTCAGCGGAGTACCGGGCGTGGTTGTGCCAAGTATTGACCCGCCGAGCCCTGGAGACTGCCCTTGCACGGGCCAGCGCCTAACCCCGAAGCCTATGGCCTGGACGGAGGATGTGGCTCATCTGTTCGGAGGTGCTTTCCTGGCCAATGCTATACCCCATTTGGCGAAGGGCCTAGCGGGCGAGCGGTTCCCCACTCCCTTCGCCCGTTCCCCAGGGGTGGGGACATCCCCGCCGTGGGTGAATGCCCTGTGGGGTCTGGTCAATCTGGGAGTGGGGTACTTGCTGGCCTGTGGGATGGGGACTGTCTCTCTCGGCTTGACCCGCTGGACGATAATGGTAGGCGTGGGATTCTGGATTACGGCCTTGGGCCTGGCCCTGTGGTTCGGCCGTGTGCGCAAACGGTAAGAGCAAGGTAGGAGTGTCGGTATGGTAGGGACCCTTCCCACACGCAGTCATCCCATTTATGCCGAGCGCGACCCGCGACGGGTGCGGGCCTACATTCGGCGTAAGGAATGGCGGTGGGGCACATCGGGGTTAGTGCCGGGATATACCCAGGCCAACCTGGTGCTCATCCCGAAGGCAGATGCCTTTGACTTCCTCCTGTTCTGCCTGCGCAACCCCAAGCCGTGCCCGCTTCTGGAAGTAACGGAGCCCGGCAACCCCGAGCCGGTCCTGATGGCCCCGGGGGCTGACCTGCGCACCGATGTGCCTCGCTATCGGGTCTTCCGCAACGGGAAGGTGGTGGATGAGCCCTACGACATCCGCTCCTGGTGGCGGGACGACTTGGTGGGGTTTCTGCTGGGGTGCAGTTTTACCTTTGAGCACGCTCTCCAGCAGGCGGGCGTGCCCGTGCGAGGAATAGAGGGCGACTGCCCCACCTTCACCGCTTATATCACGGGCGTCCCTTGCACCCCCGCAGGCAAGTTTCACGGGCGGATGGTGGTAACCATGCGCCCCATGACACCCGCCCACGCCATTCAAGCAGTGCAGGTAACGAGCCGTTTCCCCAAAGCCCACGGCGCCCCCGTCCACATTGGCGACCCCTCCGTTATCGGCATTCCCGACTTAGGTCGGCCCGACTTCGGCTCCCCTGTGGAGGTGCGGGCGGGGGAGGTGCCCGTGTTCTGGGCGTGTGGTATCACCCCCCAGGTGGTGGCCCTGGAGTCTGGTGTGGAGTTCATGATCACCCACTATCCCGGCCATATGTTCATTACCGACAAACGGGACGAGGAGATTGCCCTATCCTAGTAGGGCCCCAGCCACCTGACATAAATGGGGGGCACAGGCTTTGGCCCGTGCCCCCCGTGCCTTTGTGCCCCCCGCTCCCTAGATGAAGATGGGAGCCATGACCAGGGTGATGGTGCTGAGCAGTTTGACCAGCACATGGAGGGACGGGCCCGCTGTGTCCTTGAAGGGGTCGCCCACTGTGTCGCCCACTACGGCGGCAGCGTGTACCGGGGTGCCCTTGCCCATTTTCTCGCCCGTGGGGTTGGTCAGGGCACCCGACTCGATCAGTTTTTTGGCGTTGTCCCAGGCGCCGCCGGCATTGTTCATATAGGTGGCCAGCAGGATGCCCCCGATGGTTCCGATCATCAGGAGGGCGGCCACCGCCTCAGCCCGCAGGATGACCCCCACAATAATGGGCACGCCTACCGCCAACAAACCCGGAGCCACCATGCCCCGCTGGCCGGCACGGGTGGTGATGTCCACAGCACGGGCGTAGTCGGGGCGGGCCTGACCGGTCATAATTCCCGGGTTGGTGCGGAACTGGCGACGCACCTCCTCAATCACACTGCTAGCGGCCGTCTGAACAGCGCGGATGGCCCAGGCGCTGAACAGGAACACTAGCATCGCCCCGATCAGCCCTCCCACGAACACCTCGGGCTTCGCCAGGTTAACGGCCTCCAGGGGAGCGCCCCGCACCTTGGCCACTTCATCCAGGTAGGCGCTGAACAACAGGAAGGCTGCCAGCCCCGCCGAACCCATGGCGTAGCCCTTGGTCAAGGCCTTCGTCGTGTTGCCCACGGCGTCCAGACGGTCGGTAACACTGCGCACCTTATCCCCGGCCCCTGCCATCTCCACGATGCCGTTGGCGTTATCGGTGATGGGGCCAAAGGTATCCATCGCCAGCACATAGGCGGCGGTCATGAGCATCCCCATAGTGGCCACGGCAGTGCCGAACAGTCCCCCGTGGGGAATTTCCGAGCCGTCGGGCAGGCGCAGTTGGTCGCCCATCCAATAGGCCAGTAGGATGGCGACGCCGATAGCCACGGCGGTGGAGAAGGTGGTCTCGAAGCCCACCGAGGTGCCCGCCACGATGTTGGTGGCCGGCCCTGTGCGGGACGCCTCGGCGATGGACTTGACAGGGCGGTAATAGACCTCGGTGTAGTACTGGGTGATGAACACGAAGGCCACGCTGGTGGCGATGCCCACCAGCCCCGCCAGGAACAGCCAGATGGGGTTAGCCACCGCATCGCCCATCATGCCCCAGGTGGCAATGGCCAGGAACACCACCGACAAACCAATGGAAAGGAAGTAGCCCCGGTTCAGGGCGCGCATGGGGTTCTCGTCCTCCCTGCCCCGCACCGCCAGCACGCCGAGGGCGGTGGCGATGAGACCGAAGGCGCGAATCACCAGCGGAAATAGCACCCACACCTCGGGGCGGGGCAGGTTGGCACGGGCGGCGGCGGCATAGGCCGCAACGCCGAGGATCATCGCCCCGATGTTCTCGGCGGCGGTGGACTCAAAGAGGTCGGCACCGCGCCCGGCGCAGTCCCCCACATTGTCTCCCACCAAGTCGGCGATGACGGCGGGGTTACGGGGGTCGTCCTCGGGAATCCCCGCCTCTACTTTCCCTACCAGGTCGGCCCCCATATCCGCCGCTTTGGTGTAGATGCCCCCGCCCAACTGGGCGAACAGGGCCACGAAACTAGCCCCAAACCCGAAGCCCACGATGAGGAAGGGGGCAATGGGCACCTCGGCGCGATAGACGGGGTCAAAGACCAAGCGGGAGGAGCCCCCATAGGCATAAAAGATGGCCAGGATACCCAACAGGCTCAGGGCGACGATGAGGAATCCCGACACTGCTCCACCCCGCAGCGCCACGGTAACAGCCTCCCTCAGTCCGCCACGGGCGGCAGCTGCGGCGGCGCGCACATTGCTCTTCACAGAGATGTACATACCGATGAAGCCCGCCAGGCCCGAGCAGAAGGCCCCTAACAGGAACGCCACGGCGGTGCGCCAACCCAATCCCAAGGTGTCGGCCAGGTCCACACGGCGGTCGCCGGTGATGTCGGTGCGCCCCAGGAAGGCCAGGAGCAGACCCATCAGCAAAGCCACCGCCACTGATAAATAGGCGATGGTGCCATATTGACGGCGCAAAAAGGCCATAGCCCCTTCTAAGATGCGGTTGGCGATGTCCTGCATCTCGGGGGGGCCGGGGTCACGACGCAAGACATCCCGGGCGAGCCAGAAAGCGAAGAGGACGGCTGCTACGCCCGCAATGGGGACCAGCCAGAATAAAGCCATGCACGCCTCCTGAGCAGTTGTGGCTGGGCGCTTGTGGCCCGCATCACTAGCAAGATATGATAGCACACCCGCTACGGCCCCCTCCCGTGCGTGCCCGCGCCCTCCCTATTCCAATCGATGCCCCCAACCTGGCAGATTGACAGAGGGTGAAGGGGTCTGGTATGGTGAGGAGTAGCACACACCCCCGCAATGTCCCCCCGGGAGGGTAGGGGTGCTCGATGCCCCAGGCTTATGCCATCAACTACACGGTGGTCGTCCTGGCGGCCATCGTGGGGGCCATTGCCATTGGCATCCTGTTCCTCCTCAACGCCCTTTTAGCCCCGCGGCGTGCCTCCCCCCTGAAGGCTGATCCCTTCGAGTGTGGCATCCCCCCTGCCCCCTTCTCGTGGTCGCAAATCCATATCCGCTACTATGTGTTCGCTATCCTGTTCTTGGTTTTTGATGTGGAGGCGGTGTTCCTGTTCCCCTGGGCTGTAGTGTTCCTGCAGAGTGCGCCCTTTGTGTTCTATGAGATGCTGGTGTTCATCGCCATCCTTTTGTTCGGTCTGCTGTATGGCTGGCGTAAGGGGGCGTTGCAATGGCAATAATCGTGCGGCCCAAGCGGAGTGAGCAACCCCAGCCCAATCCGCGCCACCCCTTCCACGCCCAACCGTGGACGCCCGCCTCGGGTATAGAGCGGGCGGAGCCGGTTCCCGTTGCCAAAGGGAACCTGCACCCGCCTCCTCCGCTCCTTAAAGGTGCACCGGGGGTGGTGCTGGCCCGTTCCGAGGAACTGTTCGCTTTGGCGCGCAAGAACTCTTTGTGGCCCCTCACCTTCGGCTTGGCCTGTTGCGCCATTGAGATGATCTCCACCTATATGGCCAACCACGACTTTGACCGCTTTGGTGTGGTCACGTGGCCCTCGCCCCGCCAATCGGATGTGATGATCGTAGCAGGCACGGTGGTCAAGAAGATGGCCGAGCCGATACGGCGTCTTTACGAGCAGATGCCCGAGCCGAAGTGGGTGATTGCTATGGGCTCCTGCGCCACCAATGGAGGCCCCTACTATCGCTCCTACTCGGTGGTGATGGGGGTGGACCACATCATCCCGGTGGATGTGTATGTGCCGGGGTGTCCACCCCGTCCCGAGGCGCTGTTGGACGGTATCCTGCGCCTGCAGGAGAAGATCACCCAGGACGCACGCAACCGTGTCCGACGCTCGCCCGACGCCTCCGCCTAGCCACTCCCCTGGGGCTGGGGGTGGGCATGCCCCCAGTGCCCCCCAGCGCCTGGACGCCCGCGCCCAGGCCTTGCAGGCTATCCTTCCTGAAGTATTGCGCCCCTTCTCCATCGCGTTGTCTGTGGCCTTGGACGAAGTGGTGGCCCTGGTGCCCGCGGAGCAGGTTGTGGAGGTGTGCCGCTCTCTGCGGGATGACCCCCGCACCCGCATGGACTTTTTGCGCTGTCTGTCGGTGGTGGACTACGGCGACATCCTGGAGGTGGTCTACCACCTGTGGTCTATGGAGAAGCGCCACAAGATGGTGGTGAAGGTGCGGGTGCCTGCCGATAAGCCCGAGGTGCCCTCGGTTACCGGCGTGTGGAAGGGGGCCGACTGGTTTGAGCGGGAGGGGCGCGACCTCTACGGGGTGGTGTTCATCGGTCATCCGAACCTGGCTCCCCTGCTCCTGTGGGAGGGCTTCCCCGGCTTCCCCGGACGGAAGAGTTACCCTTTCTACGACTACAAGGAGTGGTGAGGATATGGCCGAGGCCCATCCCCTTGAGGTGCGAGAACTCCTGATCAATATGGGGCCGCAACATCCGAGCACCCACGGCGTGTTCCGCATGGTGCTGTGGGTGGATGGGGAGCGCATCGTACGGGTGGAGCCCCATATTGGTTACCTGCATCGGGGGTCGGAGAAGCTGTGCGAAGGGGAGACCTATCTGCAAATCCCCACCCTCTTCGACCGCCTGGATTACCTGTCCAACTTCAATAATGAGCTGACCTTCTGCATGGCCGTGGAGAAATTGATGGGCCTGGAGGTGCCCGAGCGGGCGCAGTATGTGCGCATCATTCTGTGCGAACTCAATCGCATCACCAGCCACCTGATGTTTTACGCCGCTTTCGGCTTGGATGTGGGGGCCATGACTCCCAGTATGTATGCGTTCCGGGAGCGCGAGCGCGTTCAGCAGGTCTTTGAGGCGGTATCGGGGGCACGGATGATGCACGACTACTTCCGGGTGGGCGGTCTGCGCCAACCGCCGCCCGACAACTTCCGGCAGAAGGTGCAAGATATCTTGCCCATTGTAGAGAAGGGCATTCACGAGTGCGACACCCTGTTGAGCCGTAACGAAATCTTTCTGGCTCGCACCCGCGGCATCGGCATCATCAGCGCCCAAGAGGCCATCGCTTGGGGGATGACCGGCCCTTGCCTGCGGGCGTGTGGGATCCCTTACGATATCCGCGTGGTGGAGCCGTATTCCCTGTATGACCGCTTTGATTTTGACATCCCCGTGGGGAGCCGGGGGGATTGCTGGGACCGGTATATGGTGCGGGTGGAGGAGATGCGCCAGTCCTTGCGCATTATCCGTCAGGCCCTGCAGCAAATGCCCGACGAGGGGCCGGTGCTGGCGCAAGGGGCTCGGCGCCTCCCCCGTCCACCCAAGGGGGAGGTCTATATGCGCACCGAAAACCCCCGGGGCGAGTTCGGGGTGTATCTTGTCAGCGACGGCTCGGAGCGCCCCTACCGGGTAAAAATCCGCGCCCCATCCTTCGCCAACTTGCAAGCCTTGCCCGTTTTGATGCGGGATTGCTATGTGGCCGATGCCGTGGTGATATTGGGGTCGTTGGATATTGTGTTAGGCGATGTGGACCGTTGAAGCGAGGGGGAGTATGCCTGAGCTGGCTGTTCTTGCATTCGTGGCGGGGGTAGTTGTGGCGCTGGGGATGAGCGCCTGGCTGGCCGTCTCCCTGGTGCCGGTGGTGGGTGCCGATTGGGCGTGGGGGGTGGGGATAGGGGTGGCAGCCCTGGTGGGGGTGGGGGTTATCCTTATCCTTGCTTTGGTGGGCTTGGGCTGGCCGGCGTTGGCCTATATTGGTGGGTTATTGGCTTTAGTAACCTTCCTCTCCCTGGTAACCTTCGCCCAGGTGTGGCTGGAACGCAAGTACCTCGGGCGGCTGCAGCAAAGGCTCGGCCCGACGCGTGTGGGCCCCTTCGGCTTGCTCCAACCCGTTGCCGATGCCGTCAAACTCCTCCTCAAGGAGGACATCCTCCCCTCTTGGGCTGATAAGGTAGTCTATTGGACTGCGCCCCTGATCGCTTTCGTGCCCGCCTTCATGGTTTGGGTAACCATCCCCTTCAGCCCTACCCTTGTCCTGCGCAATCTGGACTTGGGGTTGCTCTACGTCATTGCCTTCTCAGTGCTGGGCATAACGGGGTTATTGGTAGCGGGTTGGGGGTCTGCCAATAAATATGGTGTGCTGGGGAGCCTACGCTCGGCCGCCCAACTAATCAGCTACGAAATCCCTATCGTGGTGGTGGCTTTGACGGTGGCCATGCTGGCGGGCTCGCTGAACTTGGTGGAGATAGTGGAGAGGCAGAGTCCTATCTACGCCCTGGTGCAACCGTTGGGTCTGGTGCTGTTCCTGTTGGCAGGCCTGGCCGAGGTGGGGCGCACGCCTTTTGATATTTATCACGCCGAGTCGGAGATTGTGGGGGGGCCCTTTGTGGAATACAGCGGTGCCCACTGGGCTGCGTTCTACCTGGCAGAGTATGTGAACACCTTCCTTGTGGGGGCTATGACCACCCTGCTCTTCCTCGGTGGGTGGAAGGGGCCTGTGCTTCCGCCGGTGGTCTGGTTCCTCCTGAAGACCTTTGCGGTGGTGCTGGTGATGTTTTGGTTCCGGGGCACCTTTCCGCGTTTGCGCATTGACCAGCTGATGGCTTTGGGGTGGCAGGTGCTGGTGCCCCTCAGTTTCCTGACCATGGTGCTGACGGGCGCGGCGTTGTACTGGGGCTGGCCGTGGTGGGTGCTATCCCTGGTATCCCTGGCGATGATGGGGGGTGTGGGGTGGGCTTGGCACTGGCAGGTCCACCGGCACCGCCCGTCCATCCGTCTTGTGCCCGCGCGGGAGGTGCGCCGTGCTATCTAGTTTGAAAGGTCTGTGGCTCACGCTGCGCACTACTTTTCGGCGTCCTGTCACAGCTCAGTACCCTAAGGAGCACCTCCCTATCCAGCCCCGCTATATGGGCTTTCCCGCCCTTACTTGGGATGAGAAGGTGGGGGAGCCCTATTGCACGGCGTGCATGGTCTGTGTCCGCATGTGTCCCACACAATGTATGAAGGCGACCATGAAGGACAATCCCCTCTACAAAGAGGGGAAAAGCCCCCGTCGCAAGATTGTGGACACTTTTGAGATCAACCTCAATCGGTGCATCCTGTGTGGGATTTGCGTGGAGGTATGCAACTTTGACGCCATAGTGATGAGTTACGAGCACGAGTTGAGCACCTACCAGCGCAACGGGCGGCGGGTGAACCTGCAGCAATTGCTGGAGATGGGGAAGCGCTACCAGGCTCTGACGGGGTGGCGTCCGGAGTCGGAACTGAAGGCGGAACAGGAGAAGGGGCGTTTGCCTGCCTCCTCCTCCGCATCGGCACCGGAGCGATAGAAGCCGTGAGCATCCCGCTCCTTGCCCTGGCCCTATTGGCGGCGGTGGTGCTGGGAGGCGGGATAGGCGTGGTGGTGGCGCGCAATGTGGTGCACGCCGCTCTCTTTCTTCTGCTGACCTTGGCGGGTGTGGCGGGGGTGTTTGTGCTCTTGTTGGCCGAGTTCCTGGCCCTGGTGCAGGTGCTCATTTACGGGGGGGCGGTGGTCATCGTTCTGGTGTTTGCTCTGATGCTCACCCGCGCCCAGGACTTCGCCGGCGTCCAAGACAACCCCCAGTGGGCCCTCGGGTTGATGGCGGCCATAGCGGTGCTGGGGGTGCTGACAACGGCTTTTGTGGCCTGGAGGCCTCCTACCCAACCGCTGGAGCGCGTGGGGTTTGAGGCGTTGGGGCGGGAACTGTTCCTGCGGTGGGCTATCCCCTTTGAGATCATTTCCCTGGTGCTTCTGTTAGCCCTGATCGGGGCCATGCTCATCGCCCGCGAGCGCAACGGCGGGGGGCGCCGATGAACCTGCTCCACCTGGAACTGCTGAGCGCAGCGCTTTTTGTCATTGGCCTGTATGGGGTGTTGGCCCGGCGCAACGCCGTGATGGTGCTGATGGCCATTGAACTGATGCTTAACGCTGTCAACATCAACTTGGTGGCCTATGCGCTGTTCTTAGACCCGTCCCGCGTGGTGGGGCAGGTGTTGACGGTGTTTGTCATCACGCTGGCGGCGGCCGAGGTGGGTTTGGCATTGGCCATCATTTTGCGGATTTACCGCAACCGCGGCACAGCCAACCTGGATGAGATCAACTTGATGAAGTGGTAGGTATGGCTCAAAGGGCGATGGACTGGTTCCGCCAGGCGCAGCGGGACTTGGAGCACGCTGAGGAGTCCCGTCGGCTGGGCCGGCACGAGTGGGCGTGCTTCGCTGCTCATCAGGCGGCCGAGAAGGCGGTGAAGGCTTTGCATTTAGCCCTGGGACAGGAGGCGTGGGGGCATGTGATCGCACGGCTTTTGAGCCAGTTGCCCAGCACGGTGCCCGTCCCGTCGGACCTGGTGGATAAGGCGCATGTGTTAGACGCGTTCTACATCTCCCCCCGGTATCCCAACGCCTATAGCGAAGGTGCACCCTTTGAGCACTTTGGGCCTCTGCAGAGTGAGGAGGCGGTGCGCTATGCCCGTGAGACCCTTGAGTTCGTCCGTGCTCGTTTGGCCCAAGCGGCAGGAGGTTGACCGCGCGGTGCGCGTATGGGCGCATAGGGTGGCCCAACAGCGTTCCGATGTGCTGCGTATCGGGTATTTCGGCTCTTATGCCCGAGGGGATTGGGGTGTGGGCAGCGACCTGGACGTGGTGGTCGTGGTGGAGAGCACCACCATACCCCCGGAGCGCCGGGCAGCCGAATGGGATACCACCTCCCTGCCCGTGCCTGCCGATGTGGTGGTTCTGACACGGGAGGAGTGGGACGCCCTGCAGGGGCGGGGGGGGCGGTTCGCCCAAACCCTTGCACAGGAGACGGTCTGGGTGTATCAGAGGGGGGTGTGGTGAAGACCTGGGAGGGGGGGCTGCACCGAGGGGACTGGAGGGGCCGGGGGTTCTCGGCCCCTTCCGTTGAAACAGCGTGCCTATGCAGGAGGGTTAGTGTATGCAGTGGGCTTGGCTTGCACCAGCCCTAAGCGCTATCGCCTTCCTGGTCATTGTCCTTTTTCGTCGTCTACTGCCCCGTGAGGGCGCGTGGCTGGCACCCTTGGCCATCGCGGGCGGGTTTGGGGTGTTTTGGGTGGTGCTGGGGGATTGGGTGGGGGCGGGTGGTGGCCTCCACACCTTCGGTGTACCTTGGCTGGAGGCGGGGGATATCCGCATCAGTTGGGGGATGATGGTAGACCCCCTTTCCCTAGTGCTGATGGGGCTGGTTACCTTCGTGGCCCTGCTGGTGCAGGTGTATTCCTGGGCATATATGGCCCACGAGCCTCGCTTCGGATGGTATTTCGCCGCCCACGCCCTGTTCGCCGCCTCCATGCTAGCCCTGGTGTTGGCCGACAGTTTTCTGCTCCTCTACATTGCCTGGGAACTGGTGGGCTTGTGCTCCTACCTGCTCATAGGCTTCTGGTATGAGAGGCGGCCGGCGGCTGAGGCGGCGAAGAAGGCTTTCATCACCACCCGTATAGGGGATGTGGGGATGTTGGTGGGCATCCTGCTCCTTTTCCAGCAGACGGGAACTTTTGACATGCCGACCATTTTGGCCCTGGTGGAGCAGGGCGGTCTGTCGTCGGGAGTGGTTACCTCGGCGGCGCTGTTGCTGTTCATGGGTGCGATGGGCAAGTCGGCGCAGTTCCCCTTGCATGTGTGGCTCCCCGATGCCATGGAAGGCCCTACCCCTGTGAGCGCTCTTATTCACGCCGCCACGATGGTGGCGGCAGGGGTGTATCTCGTGGCGCGGGTGTTTCCTCTCTTTGAGGCTTCGGGGTTAGCGCTACTTGTGGTAGCCATCATCGCCATCATCACAGCGCTGATGGCGGGTAGCATGGCCCTGGTGATGACCGATTTGAAGCGGGTACTGGCTTATTCCACCATCACCGACCTGGCGCTCATGATGCTTGCTCTGGGAGCGGGGAGCGTCACGGCGGCCATCTTCCACTTGGTGGTGCACGGTTTGAGCAAGGCCTTGTTGTTCCTGGGGGCAGGGTCGGTGAGCCACGCCACGGGGAAAACGGACATCCGGGATATGGGCGGTTTGGCTCGCCAGATGCCTCTCACGGCGTTCACCTTCGCCCTGGGGGCTTTTTCCCTGGGGGGGATTCCGCCCTTGGCCGGGTGGTTCAGCAAGGATGAGGTGTTGGTGGCTGTGGGGAATGGACGGGGTGCCCTGTGGCTGGGATTGGCGTTTGTGGTTTCTTTGCTTAAGGCCCTGTATATGGGGCGTCTGGTGTGGATGGTCTTTTTCGGCAAGCGCAAGGTTGCCCATGTGCACGAATCGCCCCTGCTTATGACCCTGCCTCTGGTGATGTTGGGGGTCGGGGCTTTGGGGGCGGGTATCCTCCTTCTGCCGTTGGGGGATGTGTTTGGCGGATTTGGCACCTTCCTCTACACGCACAAGCCCGAGAAGTTCCACTTTGTCCCCGGGATCGCTTTGCCGTCCGCGCTGGTGGCGCTGGCGGGATTCGGATTCACCTGGATGGCCTACCATGCAGGGCGCATACCTGTGGACGCTTTGCGGGAGCGTTGGGCGGGGGTGCATCGCCTCCTAGTGCGCAAGTTTTTCCTGGATGACCTTTACCAATGGGGTGTGAACAGTATCGTGCTGGGGATGGGGCAGGCTATCGCTGTGTTTGACCGGGTGGTGGTCAACGATGCGGGGGTCAATGGCACTGGGGTGTCGGTGCTCTTGACGGGGCGGGCGCTGCGCTGGCATGTCACGGGGTTTGTGTATACCTATGCCCTGGGGATGGTGCTGGGGTTTTTGGTGGTGGCGGTGGTGTGGTGGACGGTTCTGGCACGCCTGTAGGGGGGTGGTCCGATGGACTGGCTGCGCGAGAACATTTTGCTGTTGGTCGTGCTGGTGCCCTTTGGGGGGGCATTGGCATTGGCCCTGATACCCAATGAGCGGGTGGGGGTGGTGCACTGGGGGGCGCGTTGTTTGGCGACAGTCGGGTTGGTGCTGGCGGGTCTGGCCTTCATCCTCTACGACCGGGGGCAAGGGGGGTTCCAAATGGAGCGCCAGTTCCCTTGGCTTCCGTCGTTGGGTGCTTCGTTCCATGTGGGAGTGGACGGCATCGGGGTTGCGCTCATTCTTTTGAACGGCATCGTGATGTTCACGGGAACGCTGGTGTCGTGGAACATTCGGAACCGCCCCAAGGACTTTTTCGTGCTTTTCTTCCTTCTGGGGACGGGGGTATATGGCGTGTTTGCCTCTTTAGACCTGTTTTTCCTGTTCTTCTTTTACGAATTGGCCGTTCTGCCCATGTTTTTGCTTATTGGGGTGTGGGGATCCAGCACCGACTTTGGCACCTTCATTCGGACCAAGGAATACGGCGCGCTGAAGTTGACTTTATATCTGGTGGCGGGGAGCATCCTGGTGTGGGTGGGGTTGTTGGGGCTGTGGGTGGAGGCGGGGCGCACCTCCTTTGACCTGGTGGTTCTCCAAGAGGTGTCCTTCGCCCGCACCTTCCAGCTGGTCTTTTACCCGATGCTGATGGTGGGCTTTGGGGTGCTGGCGGGACTGTGGCCGTTCCACACCTGGTCGCCTGACGGGCATGTGGCCGCTCCTACGGCGGTGAGTATGCTTCACGCCGGGGTGCTGATGAAACTAGGGGCGTTCGGCATCCTGCAAGTGGGGATGCGCCTCTTGCCCGAGGGAGCACAGGCATGGGCACCTGTGCTGATTGCGCTGGGGACGGTGAACGTGCTCTATGGGGCGGTGAGTGCTTTGGCTCAACAAGACTTGAAGTATGTGGTGGGCTACTCGAGTGTGAGCCATATGGGATATGTGCTGATGGGGTTGGCCACCCTGGACCCGCTGGGCATCAATGGAGCCGTGCTGCAGATGTTTTCTCACGGGATTATGACGGCCCTGTTCTTTGCCTTGGTGGGGGTGATTTACGACAGGGCCCATATACGGGATATCGGGGTGTTGGAGGGGTTAGCGAAGCGCATGGGAACCACAGCGAGTTTCTTCGCCGTGGCGGGATTGACCTCTCTGGG
This sequence comes from Dehalococcoidia bacterium, assembly GCA_025060295.1. Lineage (NCBI taxonomy): Bacteria > Bacillati > Chloroflexota > Dehalococcoidia > Dehalococcoidia bacterium. The sequence continues at coordinate 66,843 of JANXCH010000001.1, forward strand.
GCTCCCGGGGCTCAGTGGGTTTGTGGCTGAGTTGCTGGTGTTTCTCGGAGCGTTTCGCACCTACCCCGCGTTGGCGGTGTTAGGGGTGATCGGGGCGGCGGTAACGGCGGTGTATATCTTGCGCCTGTTGGGCAAGGTGTTTTTCGGTCCTCTGGGTGAGCGATGGAGGGACTTGCCCGACGCCAGCCCCCTTGAGGTGGGGGCCACGGCCCTGTTGGTGGCGGTGCTGGTGATCGTGGGGCTTGCTCCCTTTACCCTTCTGGACACCATAGATGTGGGGGTTACAGAAGTGCTCCAGCGAGTGTTCGGCTAGGGGGGTCGCATGCCTAGCGTGAACTGGAGCCTGCTGTGGCCGGAAGGTTTGGCTACCGCTTTGGCCTTTGTCATCTTTCTGGTGGATCTCTTTTTGCCTCCAGCACGCAAGCGGGCATTGCCGTGGCTGACGGCTTTGGGTCTCGGGGGTGTGCTGGCCTTCACGCTGGTGTTCCTGTGGGGGCGGCAGGAGACCCTGTTTGACGGGCTATACCGTGTGGATGCGTATGCACTGCTGTTCAAGGTGGTTTTCCTGGGGGTGGGGCTTCTGGTGGCGTTAGCCTCGATGGAATATGTGCAGAAGTACTTGGAACATCCGGGGGAATATTACGCCATTTTGGTGTTGGCGGTGGTGGGGATGATGGGCATGGCCTCGGCGGGGGAGTTACTCACGGGCATCATCGCTTTGGAGCTAGAAAGTTTTGCTCTGTATGTGCTGGTGGCGTATGCGCGAGGGGACGCCAAGTCCAACGAGGCGGCTATGAAGTTTATCCTGTTGGGTGCGTTCGCCTCGGCCCTGATGCTGTATGGAGTAAGTCTGGTGTATGGAGCCGTAGGGACGACCTTTTTTGCCGAGATGGCCCAACGCCTGCCCCAGGTGGAGCAGACGCCTGTGCTGGCTCTGGGGTTGGGGCTGGTGCTGGTGGGGTTCGGGTTCAAACTGGCGGCCGTGCCTTTCCATATGTGGGCTCCCGATGTTTATGAGGGGGCCCCTCTGCCCGTAACGGCCTTTATTGCGGTGGCCTCCAAGGCGGCGGTGGTGGCGCTTCTCTTACGGTTTCTGGCGGAGGGGGTGCTGCCCACCCAGGGGCAATGGGAGTGGGTTTTGGCAATCCTTGCGGCCCTGACCATGACGCTGGGGAACCTGGTAGCCCTGGCGCAACGCAATCTTAAGCGTCTGCTGGCCTATTCCAGTATCGGTCAGGTGGGTTACCTGTTGGCGGGGCTGACCGCGCTGTCTCCGATGGCATCCACGGGGGTGGTGTATCACCTGATCGGATATGCGGTTACCAATTTGGCGGCTTTTGGGGCCCTTATCTTCTTCTACAATCGCACGCAAGGGGATGATATCGCCTCCCTGGCGGGTGCGGCCCAGCGGGAGCCGTTCGTCGCGATGGCGATGGCGGTGGCGTTGTTCTCTCTGGCTGGATTGCCATTCTTTGTGGGTTTCTCCAGCAAGTTCTACCTGTTTACGGCAGCGGCCCAGGGGGGCTGGCTGTGGCTGGCGGCATTGGGAGTGGTGAACAGTGTAATCTCCCTCTACTACTATTTGGTGATTATTCGGCAGATGTATATCGAGCGTCCCCGAGAGGAGGGGCGTTTCTCGCTGTCGCCCCTCTGGGGAGCCACTTTAAGCCTCCTCGTGGCGGGTATCTGTGTCCTGGGGGTGTATCCGGGGCCGCTGGTGCGAGTAGTGGAGATGGCCACTCAAGCCATTTTGCCCTAGCAAGGAAGGGTGTGTGCGCGGGCCAGCACAGATTTCGTGGCCGGCGCACCATGAGACGATTTTCGTCAACATTTCGTTTCCTGCGATTGCACAAGATTATGCTTGTAAGGCCCTTGACAAAATGAAAGGTAGTATGTATGGTCTTGGCGAGGGGTCGCCCTTCCTTATCCCGTCTCACGGGGGCTGTGGCCCTCTCACACACTCGGCGTAAGGAGGAAGCATGGCGGTGGGACGGCTCTGTGCATTCGGGTTAGTAATGGTTTTGCTGGGTTTTGCCACAGCCTGTCGAGCGGCGCCGGCGCCGACGGGCCCTACCCCCACCCCAACCTCTGTGGTCCGCCCTGCCCCCCAGCCCACGCCCACGCCCTTCCCCACTCCCACACCTTTGCCCCTTGCCACTCCTGGCGCGGGCGTCCTCCCCACGCCCACACCTATCCCTACGCCCACCCCTGGGGTGGAGGGCAAATACGGGGGCATCCTCATTTGGGCGCAGGAGCGGGATGTGGTGTCAGCCGAGATCTCCATGTATGAGGGCCTCAGTTACTTGAGCCAGCACCCCACACGCCCCCTGTATAGCCAGATCGTCATGAACGACCCTCAAGACGCTTATAAGGTCATCCCTGACTTGGCGGAGCGCTGGGAGATGCGCCCGGACGGGATGCAGTGGACTTTCTACCTGCGGCGCAATGCGGTGTGGCACGACGGCAAGCCCGTGACCGCCCACGATGTGAAGTTCACCTTTGACCGCATGTTCAACCCGCCCCCCGGCCAGGTGCGGGGACGCGCCGCACCCGTCCTTGACTATATGGACGGCCCCGCTTCCGTGGTGGTGAAGGACGACTACACCGTCCAGTTCAATTTAAAGTTTCCGGCTGCCTCCTTCCTTGCTCTGATGAACAATCCCTACCTGGTAGTGATGCCCAAGCACTATGTGGAGGCTCGCCCGGACAAGCAGGTGCGGGTGTGGAAGGATGTCATCGGGAGTGGGGCGTTCCGAGTGAAAAGCATGACCCCCGGCTCGTCCTATGAGATGGTGAAGTTTGACAAGTTCTACATTCCGGGACGGCCGTATCTGGATGGCATGCGTGTGCTGGTGATGCCAGACCCGGCGACCCGTTTCGCAGCCCTGCGGGCGCGTCGTCTGCACATCATCCCCCAGAGCGTTACCTATGCCCAGGCCGAGGTCATCGCCAAGGAGATGCCCCACATCGTCCTCCAGCGGGTGCCCCGCATCGCCGGCGATACCATTCAGTTGAATGTCAAACAACCGCCTTTCACCGACCCGCGTGTGCGGAGGGCGGTGTCCTTGGCTTTGCCGCGTGCGTGTCTGAAGGACGGGCCGTGCTATGCTGTGGAGCCTGATGGCTACATGGGTGGGGTGCTGTTCCCCTATGGCCCCTGGGCATTGCGCCCGGAGGATTTGGCCGACAAAGTGCCCGGCTATGCCTCTACGGTGGCGGGCAAGGAGCGGGAGCGGCAGGAGGCGCGCCGCCTTCTGGCAGAGGCCGGATTCCCCAACGGGTTCAAGATCGTTATGGACACCCGCGAGCTGCGCTCATACATTGACTGCGCCCAGTGGGCCATTGAAGAACTGCGCAAGGTGGGTATAGAAGTTACCGACCTGAAGATTCACGACTCTGCCTCTTACTACGAACTAACCCTGGAGGGACGGCATAAGATCATCGCCCACGGGCACGCCTTTGCCCTGGACGACCCCGACCTGGTCATTCCCGACCACTACCTGTGTGGTGGGGCGGAGAACCACCCCAAGTTGTGCATGAAGGAGATTGAGGATCTCTTTGCCAAGCAACAGCGCACCCTGGATGTGGGCGAGCGCATCCGCCTCCTGAAGGACCTCCAGCGCCTCATTCTGGACCAGGACGCCAAAATTTGGATCGCTTGGGAGGTGTCGCGCGTGCCCCACTGGCCTGAGGTGAAGGGCTGGTATGCCGTCAACAGCCTTTATATGAGCCAGCACTTCTGGGATGTGTGGCTCGAGCGGTAGGGGAGCCGACAGGCGCGGAGAAGGGGGATGCGCGACTACTTGATTCGGCGGTTCCTGCTCCTCATCCTCACGGTCTGGGGGGTGAGTGTCGTCATCTTCCTCATTATGCGGGTGGTGCCCGGGGATCCCATTATGGCCCTTATGGGCGAGGGGGGGGCCACCAAGGAGCAGATCGCCAAAATTCGCCGGGACCTGGGGTTGGACCGCCCCCTGGTGGTGCAGTACTTTGATTGGCTCTGGGATACAGTGCGCCTAGACCTGGGGAAGTCCCTATGGAAAGGGACGGAAATATCCTATGAACTCAAGACGCGTCTGCCCGTAACCCTGCAACTGGCCATTATGAGCCTTATCCTCTCGGTGGTAATCGCCCTGGTAACGGGGATTGTGTCGGCCCTCAAGCAGGATACCTGGTGGGACTATGCCTTCCGAGTGTTCACCATTGCGGGGCTAGCCCTGCCCGCCTTTTGGGTGGGCATCCTCGTGATCTTGATGCTGGCTTTGTGGTTTAACTGGCTGCCCACCATCGAGTATGTCCCGTTCTTTGAAAACCCGCGGGAGAATTTACTGCAGTTCATCTTCCCCGCCCTGGTGATCGGATGGCGTCAGGCGGCGGTTACAGGGCGTATGGTGCGCTCCTCCATGCTGGAGGTGCTGCGGGAGGATTATATCCGCACGGCGCGGGCGAAGGGGTTGGCGGAGCGTATCGTTATCTTCCGCCACGCCCTAAAAAACGCCTCTTTGCCTGTGGTAACGGTCATCGGCATTGAGGCGACCCTGCTCCTGGGTGGGGTGGTGGTGATAGAGCAGGTGTTCAGCATGCCGGGCCTGGGACGGGCGCTGGTGAGCGCCATCTATTATCGGGACTATCCCATGGTGCAGTTCCTGGTTACCTTTTTCGCCTTTGTAACAGTAGTGATCAACCTGATTGTGGACTTGACCTACGGCTGGCTGGACCCGCGCATTCGCTACGAGTAGGACGGAACACGAGGAGGCATAGGTGGCGCTGGGCTCCTCTTCCCCGGTTGGCGCGGTGCACACTTCCACCGAGGTACGGGCTCTGCGGCGCAGTCCTTGGAAGGGTGTGGTGCGTTTCATCGTCCGCAAGCCCCTGGGAGCAGTGGGGGCGGGGATGATCCTCTTTTTGGTGCTGTTCGCCTATGTCGGGGTGTTTTTTATGCCCTACGGCAAACTGGAGCAGAACGTCTTGGAGGCCCTGAACGCCCCTTCGCTGCGCCACCCCCTGGGCACCGACCAGTTTGGGCGCGACATGCTCACCCGCATTATGTACGCCTCCCAAGTCTCTCTGTTCATCGGTTTTGCCACCGTTCTGGTGAGTGGCGTGGTGGGTGGGATTATCGGGGTAGTCAGCGGATACTTGGGGGGGAAGGTGGATCTGTTGTTCCAGCGTGTGGTTGATGTGCTCATGTCCTTCCCCTTGCTGATTTTAGCCATGGCCATCGTGGCAATGCTGGGGGCGTCCACCTACAATGTCATCATCGCCATCGCCATCTCCTACGCCCCCCGTTTGGCGCGGGTGGTGCGATCGGTAGCCTTATCGGTGCGGGAGAAGCAGTATGTGGAGGCGGCACGGGCGATCGGGTGCTCCGATGTGCGGGTGATGGTCTACCATGTTGCCCCTCAGTGCGTGGCTCCCACTTTAGTGCTTGTTACTGCCCAGTTGGGGGCTGCCATTCTGGTGGAGTCGTCCTTAAGTTTCTTGGGCCTGGGCACGCAAGAGCCCAATCCCTCGTTGGGCAATATGCTCAGCGGAGCAGCGGCGGGCTACTTCGAGTTGGCCCCGTGGATGGCCATCTTCCCCGGCTTGGCCATCGCTCTCGCCGTGTTTGGATTCAATGTGTTTGGCGATGCCTTGCGGGATGTGCTGGACCCCCGCCTGCGGGGTGCAGGACGCTAAAGGGCTTGACACACCCCTCCCCTTGTGGCTATCATAAAAGCCAACAATAAAGCGGAAAAGGCGACGACCGGGACGAGTAGCCCCCCAGCGAGGCTCCAGAGAGCCGGGGCAGGTGGAAGCCGGCGCTAGCGCAGGGGGTGAATGGCCCCGCGAGCCGCACCCCGAACGGGTCAGTGCCCTAGTAGGCGGTGCCGGGCAGGCCCCGTTACCACGGCCTGGGTGGCTCTGTGGCGTGCCTGCCACGCCACCCGAGAAGATGAGGCCTGCCCAGAGGATAGGGCAGGCGAAGAAGGGTGGCACCGCGGTGTGCCTGTGTGCCCCGCCCCTTTATGGCGGGGCTTTTTTGTTGGAGGCGACGACGGGGAGTGGTTACACGCCCCTCAGGAGGAGGTGCCTATGGCCGAGGAGACCAAAATCATCCTGTCAGAGAAGGAAATTCCCACCCAGTGGTACAATGTGCAGGCGGACCTGCCCAAACCCCTTCCGCCGGTAATTCACCCCGCCACCAAACAGCCCATCGGGCCCCAGGATTTGGCCCCCATCTTCCCCCAAGCCCTGATTCTGCAGGAGGTAACACGGGAGCGCTGGGTGCCCATCCCCGAAGAGGTGCGCCGGGTGTATGCCCTGTGGCGTCCCACGCCCCTGTACCGTGCGCACCGATTGGAGAAGGCTCTGAATACCCCCGCCCACATCTACTACAAGTATGAGGGCGTCTCCCCGCCAGGAAGCCATAAGCCCAACACGGCTGTGGCCCAAGCCTACTATAACAAGGTGGAGGGGGTGCGCCGCCTCACCACCGAGACAGGAGCCGGCCAGTGGGGCAGTGCTTTGGCCTTCGCCTGTCGCCTGTTCGGACTGGAGTGCAAGGTGTATATGGTGAAGGTCTCTTACTTCCAGAAGCCCTACCGCCGGGTGATGATGGAGACATGGGGTGCGAAGGTGGTGCCCAGCCCCAGCCCGGACACCAACGCCGGGCGGAGCATTCTGAGCAAGGATCCCGAAAACCCTGGCTCCCTGGGCATCGCCATCAGCGAGGCGGTGGAGGACGCCGCCACCCACGAGGATACCAAGTACTCCCTGGGCTCGGTGCTCAACCATGTGCTCCTGCACCAGACGGTCATTGGGGAGGAGGCACGCCTGCAGATGGAAAAGGCAGGGGAGTATCCCGATATCGTTATCGGGTGCATCGGGGGAGGTTCTAACTTCGCTGGCTTGGCGTTGCCATTCGTGCGCGACCGCCTGCAGGGGCGCACCAAGACCCGCTTCATCGCTGTGGAGCCAGAGGCCTGCCCCTCGGTAACTCGGGGGGTATACACCTACGACTTTGGCGATACCGCTGGCATGACGCCCCTTCTGAAGATGCACACCTTGGGGCATACCTTTATGCCTCCACGCATTCACGCTGGGGGCCTGCGCTACCACGGAATGGCTCCCATTATCTCCCTGTTGGTGGAGGAGAAGGTGGTGGAGGCGGTAGCAGTGCACCAGAACCCCACCTTTGAAGCCGCCGTAACCTTCGCCCGTGCGGAGGGCATCATCCCCGCCCCTGAATCGGCCCATGCTATTCGTGTGGCCATTGACGAGGCGCTAAAGGCGCGGGAGGCGGGTCAACGGCGGGTAATTCTGTTCAACTTGTCGGGGCACGGCCACTTTGATATGCAGGCCTACGACGAATACCTGTCGGGACGCCTGCAGGATTACGCCTATCCGCGGGAGGCGGTGGAGCGGGCGATGGCCCAGCTTCCCAAGGTGTAGAGTGTAGGGGAAGGCTCGGTATGGCGGGGCGGGTGCCTCTTCCCGGGAAGCGGTGGCGCAGGGGTTGGGTGTTGCCACCCCCCGTTTCCCCACTGGCCCGAGGAGGAGAGCATGTATTACCCCACCTTAGACGAAGTGAAGAGCCTCGCCCATCACGGCAACCTGGTCCCTATTTATCGGGAACTGAACGCCGACCTGGAGACGCCCGTCTCGGCTTTTCTCAAAGTGGCGCGCCCTCCGTACGCCTTTCTTTTGGAGAGTGTGGAGGGGGGCGAGCGCCTAGCTCGGTATAGTTTCCTGGGGACCGAGCCCCGCCGTGTCATCCGCACCGGCCCCAACCAACCCGACGGCGCCCGCGACCCCCTGCAGGTGATTCAGGCCGAACTGTCCCGCTATCGGCTCGTGCCCGTGGCGGGGTTGCCCCGCTTCCACGGGGGGGCAGTGGGCTACCTTGCCTATGAGGTGGTGCGCTACTTTGAGCCGCGCGTCCCGCCGCCAAAAGCGGATGTGCTGGGCCTGCCTGAAGCGGTGTTCATGCTGTGCGATACCCTCCTCGTGTTTGATCACCTGCGCCACACCATCAAGGTGGTGAGCCACGCCTACCTGGACGGCTCGGTGGAGCGGGCCTATGCCCACGCGGTGATGCGCATTGAGCGCGTGGTGCGTCGTCTGGGGCGCCCTCTTTCCCTCCCCCGCCGTCCCACCAGCCCCTGGGCACCCACCCGACGGGAAAGCATCGTCTCCCCTGCGGGGGGCCTGGATTATGGCTCATCCGCCCGCGGCGAAGGCCCCCGCTGGACCTCCAACATCCCCAAGCCCCAATATTTAGATATGGTGCGCAAAGCCCAGGAGTACATCCGCGCGGGAGACATTATCCAGGTCGTCCTCTCCCAGCGGTTCTCGTGCCCCACCACAGCCCGCCCCCTAGACCTCTACCGTGCTTTGCGGGCCATCAACCCCTCGCCTTATATGTTCTTCCTGGCTTTGGACGGCTTTTACCTCATTGGGGCGTCGCCCGAATTACTAGTGCGGGTGGAGGGGGATGAAGTGGCCACCCATCCCATCGCCGGCACCCGCCCTCGCGGGCGCACTCCCGAGGAGGACCAGGCCCTGGAGGAGGAACTGAAGTCCAGTGAGAAGGAGCGTGCCGAACACTTGATGCTCCTGGACCTGGGGCGCAACGATATTGGACGGGTGAGCCGGCCGGGCACGGTGCGGGTTACCCAGATGATGGAGGTGGAGCGCTATAGCCACGTCATGCACCTTGTCTCTCACGTGATGGGGCGGTTGCGCCCCGACCTGACCTGTTACGATGCTTTGCGGGCCTGCTTCCCCGCCGGCACCGTGTCCGGAGCCCCCAAGGTCCGCGCTATGGAGATCATCGCCGAACTGGAGCCCGATGCCCGCGGCCCCTACGCCGGCGCAGTGGGCTATTTCAGTTTCTCGGGCAACATGGATACCTGCATCACTCTGCGCACCATCCTGCTGAAGGATGGCGTTGCCCATGTGCAGGCGGGCGGGGGCATCGTATACGATTCCACGCCCGAAGGGGAATACGAGGAGTGCCACCATAAGGCCCGTGCCCTTCTGCGCGCCATCCAGGAGGCCGAGGTGGGGCGGTAAAAGGAGCGCACGATGTTGGTGCTCATAGACAACTACGACAGTTTCACCTACAACCTGTATCAGTACCTGTGTGAGCTGGGAGCCGAGGTGCGCGTGGTGCGCAACGACCAGGCCACCTTGGAGGACCTAGAGGCCACGCAGCCCCATGGGCTTGTAATCTCCCCTGGCCCGTGCACCCCGCGGGAGGCGGGCATCTCCAATGACGTCATTCGCCATTTCGGGCAGCGCATCCCCGTGCTAGGGGTATGCCTGGGGCACCAGTGCATTGGGCATGTGTTCGGAGCGCGGGTGGGGCGGGCTCCGGAGATTGTGCACGGCAAGACCTCCCTCATTTATCACGATGGTAAAGGGGTCTTTCGTGGTTTGCTCAATCCCTTCCCTGCCACCCGTTATCACTCCTTGGTTGTCTACGAGGAGGGCCTGCCGGAGTGTCTGGAGGTGAGCGCCCGCACCGCCTCCGGGCTTATCATGGGCCTGCGCCACCGCACCTGGCCCATTGAAGGGGTGCAGTTCCATCCCGAATCCATCGCTACTCCCGCGGGGAAGGACCTGCTGCGCAATTTCCTGGATATGGTATACTCTAGGCAGGGAGGCCGGGGAAAGCCATGAACCTGAAAGAACTGGTCTCTGCCCACCGAGCCCACAGCCCCCGTTTGTCCGGGAAACCGCTGGAGGCGGTGCTCTTGTGGTATGCGGACTTGGGGCTAGAGGTGTGGGACGAGGAGGTGCGCTACCATTGTCCCTCCTGTGGCATCGTGCTCACGGTCCCCGTGGAGGAGTTTGTGGTCCGCGATTCCAACGAAGACTTGCGGTGCGACGCCTGCCGAGGGGAGTTGGAGGAGCGGGGTGGCCCAATGGCGTAGCCCGGAAAGGAGCCGGCGTTGGCAGTGAAAGCCTACATCCTCATCACGGTGGACACCGCTCTGACAAAGCAAATCGTCGCTACGCTGCGACGCAACCCACGCCTCAAAGAGGTGAACGAGGTACTGGGGCCGTTTGACATTATCGTGGAGATGGAGGCCCCCGATTTGGATGGGGTCACAGCTACCCTGAGGGAGGAAGTGCGCCCCATTCCCGGCATCCGCAATACCCTCACCTGTGTGGTGATGCACTCCTGATCACGCATGCCCTTCCTCTGCACCCCAATCGGGGTGGTGCGCAATGGCATCAGCGAGCCGCAAGGGGTCATCTGGGAGCAGGTGACCTCGGAAGTTGTGGTTGATGCCCAGTGGGAACCCGCCCTGGAGGGCATAGAGGCCTTCTCCCATATTTGGGTTATCTTTTGGCTCCATCGTTCCGAACCACCCGCTTCTCTGCACATCCACCCCATGGGGCGGGAGGACTTGCCGGAGGTGGGGCTGTTTGCCACCCGCTCGCCACGCCGCCCCAACCCCATCGCCATCACCGCAGTGCGCCTGCTGGAGCGGCGCGGGCGCGCCCTGGTGGTGCGGGGCCTGGACGCTTTGGATGGCACGCCTGTGTTAGATATCAAGCCGTACCTCCGTGGTGATAAAGTGGTTCACTTGCGGGTGCCCTCTTGGCCCTCCAAACTTGGCGATCGGGTCAAGACCATTTAACTTTCCGAACCTCGGTTGCCAGCCCGGCGGGAGCGTGGGGGTATATCCCTGGTGAGGGTGGCTTGGCTGTTCAATCCCGCCACCTGTTCCGAGCATTGAGCCCATCGTCCTATTGACAGCCCCCTCCTTGGCGCCTAGCATGGGGTTACCCCTCGCACCGGCGACGCAGTGGGCAACGGAGGTAAGCCATGACCAAGGCGTACATCCTCATTGAGACCGCCGTGGGGAAGACCCGGGATGTGGTACAGGCTCTGCGCACCATTTCAGGGATGCGCTCCGTGGACGCCGTGACGGGCCCCTACGATGTCATTGCGGTTTTGGAGGCGGATGACCTCAACACCATCGGCCAGACCGTTACGGAGAAGATTCACACCGTCAGTGGGGTCTTGCGCACCGTTACCTGCCTTTCGGTAACCGTCCGTTAGGGCGCCAGCAGGCAAGTAACAGGGAGGGGGGATGGAGTATCGTTTCACTCCACAGGAAGAGGCGTTTCGCCAGGAGGTTCGTGCCTTTCTGCAGAGGGAACTGCCCCCTGGGTACACCGGCCCTGTCACGCTGGGGGACGAAGAGGATGAGGCCCTACATCGGCGCATGCAGCGCCTCCTGGCCCAAAAGGGCTGGCTTACTATCGGCTGGCCTAAGGAATACGGGGGACAGGCTGCCTCCCAAATCACCCAGACCATTTTTGCCGAGGAGGTGGCCTACTTCCGCGCCCCGGGGGTGGACACCAGCGGGATCAAGATGCTGGGGCCGACCCTGATGCTTTGGGGGACCGAGGAACAGAAGCGGGAGTTTTTGCCCCCCATCGCCCGTGGCGAGGTGAACTGGTGCCAAGGGTACTCGGAGCCGGGCTCGGGCTCCGACCTTGCGTCTCTGCAAACCCGCGCTGTAGCCGACGGTGATGACTTCATCATCAATGGCTCCAAAATCTGGACGAGCCGTGCCCACCGCGCCGATTGGATGTTCCTGCTGGCCCGCACCAATCCCGATGCCCCTAAACATCGGGGCATCACCTTCTTCCTGGTGAGTATGCGGAGTCCCGGCGTTCAGGTGCGTCCCATTGTGAATATGGCCGGGGTGCATCACTTCAATCAGGTGTTCTTTGACAATGTGCGCGTGCCCAAGCGCCAAGTGGTGGGGGAGGTGGACCGAGGGTGGTATGTGGCGGTAACTCTCCTGGACTTTGAGCGTTCGGGTGTGGAATATCCCACCCAAGCCCGCAAATACACGGAGGACCTGGCACAGTTCGCCCGGGAGGCCGATGGGGGCCGGTTGGCCAAGGACCCCCGCTGGCGCGCCCGCCTGGCCGAGTTGTACTTAGAGGCCCAGGTGGGGCGCCTGCTGGCCTACCACGTGGCATACCTGCAGAGCCAAAAGCAGGTGCCCAACAAAGAGGCATCTATCAGCAAGGTGTTTGGCACCGAATTGCTCCAGAGGGTGGCCCACACAGGGATGGAGATGCTGGGGGTGTACGGCCTGCTGGATAAAGGCGCGCCCAAAGCACCTTTGGGGGGTGTGATCAGTCGTCTGTGGCTATGTGCGCGTTCCACCAGTATCGGTGCCGGCACCAGCGAAATCCAGCGCAATATCATCGCTCTGCGAGGATTGGGTCTGCCCAGGGGGTAAGGGTCGCCTTGCGCCTGGCTTGGGGGGCTGCGCCTCTGGGGAGACGGGTTGGGTTGGTGGTGGGGGTCGCCCTCCTGGCCCTTGTCGTAGGACTCGGCTGGGGCTGTCGAGCTGTCCAGGAGCGGGTGGAGGCGGCCAAACCCCGGGTGGAGGTATCCGGGGCACGCCTGCGGAGCATTAGCCCCACCAGCATGCTGGTAGAGGCCCAGGCCACGGTGGATAACCCTAACCCCATCGGGGCGCACATTGAGAGTGTTACCTACGATATCTTTTTCCGGCGGGGGGAAGTCTGGGTTGTGCTCGGCCGAGGGGAGAAGCGAGACTTTCAGATACGCCCGCAGGGGAGCACCGCCTTGGAGTTACCTGTAACGGTGGATAACCTTGCTCTGGTGCAAGCCCTCGCTACCGCCCTCGCCCAAGGGGGGGTGGTGCCGATAAAGATAAGCGGAACGGTGCGGGTGAAGGTTGGCCCCACTGCCTTCACCATCCCTTTTGAGCAGGAGCGGACGGCCTTCCTGCTGCGCTAACCGCAGCACATTTGGGGTTGTCTCTTCTTGACACCTGTTCGCCACTTGCTAGGATGAGGCTGAACCGCGCCCCAGGAGGGAGCCGTGCTGGAGATCACCAAAGAGCGTTTGCTGTGGATGTACCGCACCATGTGCACCATCCGTGAGTTTGAGGAGCGGGCCATGGCCGAGGTCAGCGCCCGCCGCACCTTCGGGGGGATGCACTCCTCGGCAGGGCAGGAGGCGGTGCCGACCGGTATCTGCGCCCACCTGGGGCCCCGCGATGCCATCGCCAGCACCCACCGGGGGCACGGTCACTGCATCGCCAAGGGGGTGGATCCCCGCCTTATGATGGCCGAACTGTTCGGGCGCAGCACAGGAACGAATAAGGGCAAGGGCGGTTCCATGCACATCGCCGATATGGGCAAGGGGATGTTGGGGGCCAATGGCGTTGTGGGGGCCAGTGTGCCCCTGGCTGTGGGGGCGGCTCTGGCCGCCCGCCTGCGGGGGGAGGACAGGGTGGCCGTGGCGTTCTTCGGGGACGGTGCGGCCAATCAGGGTGTGATTCACGAGAGTATGAACTTGGCCGCCATTTGGAGGTTACCTGTCATCTTCGTCTGCGAAAACAACCTGTATGCCGAGTCGACCCCGGTGGAGTACTCCTCGGCAGTGCCTGACCTGGCACGCCGTGCGGCCGCCTACAACATGCCGGGTGTCATCGTTGACGGGATGGATGTGCTAGATGTGTACGACAAGGCGGGCGTGGCCATCGGTCGGGCACGGGCCGGGCAGGGGCCAACCTTCCTAGAATGCAAGACCTATCGCTTCTACGGCCACTTCAGTGGCGATAACCCACGCACCTACCGCACCGAGGAGGAGGAGCGCGCCTACCGCGCCCGCGACCCCATCCCGACCTTTCGGCGACGCCTCCTGGAGGAGAAGGTCTGCACCCCCGAGGAACTGGACTCTATCCAGAAGCAGGTGGTGGACCTGATTGAGGAGGCGGTGCGCTTTGCTGACCAAAGTCCCTTACCGCCCCCCGAAGAGGTGCTGACGGATGTCTATGTAACTATCCCGCGGGACTGGCTAGTACGGGGCACGGGTTTGACCATATAAGAGGGGAGCTGATAGCGCCCCCAGGGAGGGTGCGATGCCCAACATCCTCGCCAACGGCATACGCATCTTTTACCAAGAGTGGGGTGGAGGTCCGTTCATCGTGTGGCATCACGGTTTGTTCGGCACCTCTGACCAGTGGCGCGAGGTGGCCGACCATCTGCAGGGCAGGTATCGTTCCGTGGCCTATGATGCACGTGCCCACGGGCGCTCCGAGGTGCCCTCCCGACCGGAAGACTACGCGCAAGACCTGCTGGTGGAGGATGTGCGGGGTGTCTTGGACGCCCTGGGCGTTCCACAAGCCGTTGTGGGGGGCCACTCTATGGGGAGCAATGTGGCCTTGCACTTCGCCTTCCGCTACCCTACGCGGTGTCGTGCCCTTGTGCTCGTAGGTATAGGCTCCGGCTCCACCGACACCGAGGGGTGGCGCGCCCGCATGGGTCTCTTGGCCGACCTGGCCGAGAAAGAAGGGATGGAACGGGTGCTGAGGGAGATTCAGACTCTCCCTGCGTGGAAACCCGCTTTTTCCCATCCCCAGTTGGGGCCACGCCTCGCCCGAGAGGTGCTGGCCTGTTCCCCCCAGGGCATCGCCCGCACCATTCGGGGTGTGCAGATGCGCCGTCCCACCATCTTCCAACTCGAGCCCTTCCTGGTGCGGTTGACGGTGCCCACACTAGTAGTCTATGGCGAGTTGGACGAGCCCGTGGTGGAGGCATCGCGCTTCATCGGGCAAAAGGTTCCCAAGGCCCAGGTGGTGGCGGTGCCCGGTGTGGGGCATTGGACGCATCTGGAGGCCCTACCCACATTCCTGCACACTCTGGACGCCTTCCTGGAGCGGGTGGAGCGGGGCCAATAGGGGATGACACCTATGCCATACCCCGCTGTCCATCTAATTGGGATTAGCGGAATCCCGGAAGTGCGCCCCGGGGACGACCTGGCGTATCTTATCGTTCAGGCCAGCCACGCGCAAGGCACCCCCCTCCACAACGGGGATGTGGTGGTCATCACCCAAAAGATCGTTTCCAAAGCTGAGGGGCGGCTAGTGGACTTGGGGACGGTGGAACCCTCTCCCTTCGCGCGCCATATTGCCCAGCAGTGGGACAAAGACCCCCGCCATGTGGAGGTGGTGCTGCGGGAGAGCAGACGCATCGTGCGCATGGATCGGGGCGTTATCATCTGCGAAACCCATCACGGCTTTATCTGCGCCAATGCGGGGGTGGATGCATCCAACATTCCTGGGGAGGGAGTGGTCTCCTTATTACCCCAAGACCCTGACGCCTCGGCACGACGGGTGCGTCAGGGTATCCGCGCGCGCGCTGGGGTAACGGTGGCGGTCATCATCAGCGATACCTTTGGGCGTCCGTGGCGGGAGGGCACCACCAATGTGGCCATTGGGGTAGCGGGGATGGAGCCTCTGGTGGACTACCGCGGGCGCAAGGATACCTATGGCAAGGAACTGCGGGTGAGCATCGCTGCTGTGGCTGATGAGATCGCCAGTGCTGCGGATCTGGTCATGGGCAAGACAGGGTTGGTGCCGGTGGTCATCGTGCGGGGATACCCGTACCAGCCCACAGAGGGGTCGGCCAGGGCCCTTCTACGGGAGCCGTCCCAGGATATGTTTCGCTGAACCTGGAACGCCCTTGTGGGCGTAGCGTCTTTACGCTATGATAAAAATGCGTCGGGGAGTGGCGCAGGGGGAGCGCGCACGGTTCGGGTCCGTGAGGTCGCGGGTTCAAATCCCGCCTCCCCGAGAGGCCGGTGTGGGAGAGGGTCGGATGCCTCCCCGTCGACAGGATCCCCTGTATGCCCAGGCCCGCCAGTTGGCCAAGGACTGGGCGGAGTTGTATCAGCAGTTCCAGCAGGTGCAGAAGCAGGCCGAAGCCCTCAACGCCCTCCTGAACGCCCGTATAGAAGACATCCAAGCTTTGCGCCGACAAAGCGAGGAGGCCGAAAGCGCCTATCGCTTTGTGCGTCAACGCCTCGAAGGCCTGCTGGAGGCTCTGGAAAAGGTGTTGGCCCGCCCCTGGCCGCCGGAGGCGTCTTTTCTACGGGAGGAGGTGGCGCGGGCCGTCGCCACCGCGCGCCAAGACCTGCCCACCCTCGGCTAACCCTTATCCCAACGCCGGTTGCCCCTCCATAGGAATATGCACTATGCGGCCGTCTGCACCTGCCCAGACGCCTGGAATGGGCCGTCCGCAGGAGGGGCAGGTGCCGTGGGGAGTAAGGGCATATTCTAGAACAGTGAAGCCCCAGCGGGCGATTAGGCGTCGCCCACAGCTGGGGCAGAAGGTGTGCTCATAAGGTCCCACGCGGCCGGGCAAGTTCCCCGCATACACGAAGCGCAAGCCGTGCTGCCGTGCGATGCCACACGCCCACACGAGACGGTGAGTAGGAGTGGCTGCGGTATCTTGCATCTTATAATCTGGGTGGAAGGCGGTGATATGCCAGGGTATGTCCGGGGAGATGGACGCCAGGAAACGGGCGGCGCTATGCAGCTCCTCCTCCCCGTCGTTGAAGCCGGGCACCAAAAGAGTAACCACTTCCACCCAGTACCCCATCTGGAAGGTGCGACGGATAGTGTCCAGCACCCGCTCCAACACGCCCCCCAGTCTGCGATAGGAGCGGTCGTTGAAGGACTTCAGGTCAATCTTATAGGCGTCCAGGTGAGGGCGCAGATAGGCCAGCACCTCCGGGGTTGAGTTGCCGTTAGAGATATAGGCGGTGCGGAGGCTGCGTTGACGCGCCTCCTTGAACACGGCTACTGCCCATTCGCTGGTGATCAGGGGCTCGTTGTAGGAACTGGCCACCACCCGGGCCCCTTCGTGAACGGCTATCCGCACCAGAGTGGCTGGGGAGACCTCGTAGGGCTGGGCGCGTGCGGCAGGGTCGCGCAGGGCTTGAGAAGTGATCCAGTTCTGGCAGTAGGGGCAGTGATAGTCACAGCCGAGCATACCGAAGGTGAGGGCGACGGAGCCGGGAAGGAAGTGGAACAAGGGCTTTTTTTCAATGGGATCGGCCTGCAAGGCTGCCACATACCCCCATGGCACCCGGAGGCGTCCATCCTTATTAAAGCGCACCTGGCAGATTCCCCGATGCCCCGGCAGGATGAGGCACCGGTGCCCGCACGCCCAGCAGCGAACTTTGTTCTCCTCCAGACGCTCGTAGCATTCCCCCTCACGGGTGAGGGTGTCCAACACCTCCGCCAGCGGGCGCACCTCGGCCTTGAGCAACGGCATACCCCACCTCCCCTTTTTCAGTGTAGCATGGGGGGAAAGGAGAGATATCCATGCGTGCTTTGGTGAGCGTCTCCGACAAACGGGGGGTAGTGGACTTGGCGCGCCGTCTACATCAGGCGGGGGTGAGCCTCATCAGCACGGGGGGCACGGCGCGCCTCCTGTCCCAAGAGGGTATCCCTGTTCAGCAGGTCTCGGACCTCACCCGCTTCCCTGAACTTTTGGACGGACGGGTGAAGACTCTGCATCCCGTCATTCACGCCGGCATTTTGGCCCGTCGGGACAAGCCTGAGCACATGGCCGAACTAGGGCGGCGCAATCTCGTCCCCATTGACATCGTCGTTGTCAACCTATACCCCTTTGAGGCGACCATCCAGCGCCCGGATGTGCCACTGGACGAGGCCCTGGAGCAGATAGACATCGGCGGGCCGACTCTGCTGCGGGCCGCCGCTAAGAACTTCCCCGCCGTCGTGCCCTTGTGCGACCCCACCGACTACTCCTGGGTGGGCGAGAAGGTCGTTGCCCGCA
Source organism: Dehalococcoidia bacterium (assembly GCA_025060295.1). Lineage (NCBI taxonomy): Bacteria > Bacillati > Chloroflexota > Dehalococcoidia > Dehalococcoidia bacterium. Next base: position 84,483 of record JANXCH010000001.1, read on the forward strand.
CCCTGACCCTTGCCGAACGGCGCGCCCTCGCAGCCAAGGCGTTTCAGCATGTGGCTCTTTACGATACAATCATCGCCCGTTGGCTGCGCGGGGATACCGAACTGTTTCCCGCAGAGATGACCTTTGGAGGGCGTCTTGTGCAGCGTCTGCGTTACGGTGAAAACCCCCACCAGCAGGGTGCTTTGTATGCGTGGGCACCCGTTCGGGGAGGCATCGCCCAGGCTCGCCAATTGCACGGAAAGGAACTTTCGTATAACAACATTCTGGACGCTTCGGCCGCCTGGGAGGCGGTCAATGAATGGACCGAGCCGGCGTGTGTCATCGTCAAGCATACCAATCCCTGTGGTTTGGCCGTGCACGCGGACCTGGTTGAAGCCTATCGGCGGGCTTATGCGGGCGACCCCGTCTCCGCCTATGGAGGGATTGTGGGGTTCAACAGGGTTGTGTCCAGTGCGGTTGCCGACGCAATGCGAGGGGTGTTCTATGAGGTGGTGGTGGCTCCCGGCTACACCTCCGAAGCCCTCGCCATTCTTACCAAACGGCGCGACCTACGCATCCTGGAGGTGCCTACGGGAGGCGAAGGCTTGGAGGTGCGCACCGTAAGCGGGGGATTCCTCGTCCAAACTGCCGATACCCTCCGGGAAGACACGGCCACCTGGAAAGTGGTAACTCAACGCCCTCCCACCCCGGCCGAATGGGAGGACTTGACCTTTGCCTGGGGAGTGGTCAAGCACGTCAAGTCTAACGCCATCGTTCTCGTCAAGGACAAAGCTCTCGTGGGCATGGGGGCGGGCCAGCCCAACCGGGTCACCAGCGTGCGTCTGGCGGTGCAGGTGGCGGGGGCGCGTGCGCGGGGGAGTGTTCTCGCCAGCGACGCTTTTTTCCCTTTCCCCGACGGTGTGGAGGCGGCAGCCGAGGGAGGTGTAACGGCCATCATTCAGCCGGGTGGCTCTATTCGGGATGCCGACGTCATCGCCGCCGCCGACCGATTAGGTTTAGCTATGGTATGCACAGGCGTCCGCCACTTCCGTCATTGACAAGACTGCCACAAAAAGGAGAACGGGGTCTAAAGGGACTGGAGAATGGCTGGGGGAGAATTTCCCCTTGCGCATAGGTCTTCGCTGCGTATCTGGATGCCAATGCGTTGCCCGCCACGCAAGGGCGTGCGGCAAGAGGAGTAGATGCTCTATGGTTTCTGAAATCCTCCACGACGGGCAACAGTACCCCCTTATTCCCTCCCCACGCTATCCGCGCCGCATTTATCCCCTCGATGAAAGAGATCTTACTCCTGAACAGCTAGCCGTCGTTTTTGCTATGACTTCGCGGCGCCCCGAGGCCTTTGACGAGATCGCCCGGCAAGTGAGCGAGACCAAAGCCAGCGAGTTCCACGAGAAGTGGGTGCTGGGATATGGTCATGCCTCAGTAGCCGAGCATGCCGTTTTGCATTTCGCTGTAGAGAACATCTCCCGTTTGGCTTGCGATGCGTTAGAGGACAATCGTTTGGCGTCCTATACCGAGAAGTCGTCCCGCTTCCAGGTCATGCCTTCGGATGCCTTTTTTATTCCGCCCGAGTTGGACACGCACCCCGCCTTGCGGCGGGCCTATGTGGAGGCGTGCCAGGCTTTGTTCGGGGCCTACGAGCGCATGCTCCCTGCCTGTGTGGACTATCTGAAGAGCGTCCGCCCCCCAAAGCCTCAGGAGAAGGAGACTGCCTATGCCCTTCGCTTGCGGCGGGAGGCCATCGATGCCTGCCGGTTCGTTTTGCCCGCTGCCACCCTTACCAATGTCGGCGTTACGATGAATGCCCGCACCCTGGAACACGCTATAACAAAACTCTTATCGTCCGACCTTCAGGAGGAGCGGGACATCGGTCAGACCCTAAAAGAGCAGGGGCGCCGCATCACGCCCACTCTGGTGAAGTATGCCGAGGCCTCCAAGTATCTGCAGGGTCTGCGCCAGGTAGGTGCCGAATGGCCTGCGGGCGTGGGGACGGTGGAAACCTCTAGCACGGTGCGCCTGGTGTGGGCCGATCCTAACGGCGAGGAGCGCATCTTAGCGGCGTTCCTTTACCCCGCCCTGGGCCAATCCTATCACCAGGTGGCTGAAACGGTGCGACGCCTCTCGGCCGAGGAGCGTCAGGCTCTTTTCGCCCGCGTGCTGGGCACTTTGGGCGACTTTGACAGCCCACCCCGCGCTTTGGAGATGGCCTCGGTAACCCTGGAGGTGGTTCTGGACTATGGAGCGTATCGGGAGTTCAAACGCCACCGCATGCAGACCTACATCGCTCAGCCCCTGCGCGCGGATTTGGGGTATGTGGTCCCCGAACTCCTGTGGCAGGCGGGGTTAGAGGGGGTGTATCATCAGGCCTTGCACACCGCGGAACGGGTGTGGCGGGAGGTGGTCCAGTGGAACCCCCGTGTGGCGGAATACCTGGTTACCCACGCCCACCGGCGACGGGTTCTGGCCCATATGAACCTGCGGGAGGCGTGGCATATCCTGCGCCTGCGCACCGGCCCCCAGGCCCACTTCTCCCTGCGAGAGGTGATGGAGCAGGCATTAGCCCTCCTCCACCAGCAGTATCCGAGCATTTTCCGCTGGTTCCGTCGGCGCACACGGTGAGAGGGGTGCCTGTGCCTTCTTGAGAGGCTACAATCGGCGCACACTGGGCAGGGCAACCGCAGCTGCTAACCCCAGAAGCAACAGGCACCCGCCCATGCTCACCACAGCCCACGGTGCGGTAATGTAGGTCGCCAACACACCGGCCAACAGGCTCCCCAAAGGCACCAGCCCCTGGTCAAGACTGTAGATACTCATCACCCGCCCCCGATAGTGGTCGGATACCACCATTTGGATCAGAGTGTTGTTGCTGGCCATAAAGGTCATTTGCCCCGCGCCTACAGTAATCAACAGCGCAATGGACAGGGGGAGCCAGCGGGAGAAGCCGAACAGCACCAACCCTGCCCCCATCATCGCCAGGCCAAGGAAGGCCACTAACCCCTTACGACGCACATTCCCCATCGTCGCCAGCATCAGGGAGCCTAACAGCGCTCCCCCCCCGAGGGAACTTAACAGTAGTCCTAAGCCCTCTGGCCCCATCCCCAGCACATCCTTGGCGAAGATCGGCATCAGGCTGTTCACGGGCATAGCCAATAGGAAGGGGAGCAGGCCGATCACGATAAGGGAAAGAAGCTGCTTATCCCGTTGCACATACCGCACGCCTTCCAAGAAGGAGCGATGGATGGGCTGGGTGCGCCCCTCTCCGCCGGGAGGCAAGGGGGTACGGATGCTAGCCATGCTCACTGCCGACCAGACATAACATCCCGCTTGGATGAAGAAGTTGCCGGCCATCCCCACCAGGGCGATGAGGGCGCCCCCCACGGCCGGCCCCAAGATACGGGTGAAGTTGAAGGCCGCCGAACTGAGGGCGATAGCGTTCATCAGGTCAACGCGGGGAACGGTGCTCGGCACGGCGGCCTGACGGAGGGTCTGGTAGAAAGAGGTGCCACACCCCATCAAAAAGGCAAAGGTATATACATGCCACACCTGCACCCACCCCCGCGCCACATCCAACGCGAATAGGAACGCTCCCACTGCCAAGATGGCCTCCACACCGATGAGCAAAGGCCGGCGGTTCCAGCGGTCGGCCAACACCCCGGCCAAAGGGGCCATGAACCACACCGGCAGGGTACGCATGCCGTTGATAAGCCCCAACTGAATGGCCGAGCCAGTAAGGGTGTAGACCAGCCACCCCAGGGTCACTTGTTGGATCCATAAGGCTGCCCCAGCCGAGAGGGTGCCCATCCACAGGAACCGAAAGTCCCGATGGCGCAGGGAAAGGAAGGTGCGGGCGAGGCCTGCGGTGCGTGCACCTTCAGGGTGGGTCGACGAGGGTGCGGAGTCAACCGCTTTGTCTGTCGCTTTATCCATAATGCTAACGCCCTCTATTGTAATCCTGTCCTAGTGGGTGCACCAGAGGATGAGCTTGCGCTGGGTGTGCTGGTCATCCTCTGTTCACACATCGGCAAACATCACATCAAAGCGACAGGGTCTATGTCCACGCTCCATCCCAGGGGGATGGGGACATCCCGCAGGATGGGCACAGGGTCAGGGGCACGGACGAGAATGTGCCAGCGGTAGTGCCCCTTCTCCCTCGGGGGATAGGCGGGTGCAGGCCCCACAATGTCCACCTGGCTCAGGCCCTGCGACGCTTTGGCCTCCCGCAGCACAGTAGCCAAACGGTAAGCCTCTCTTTGAGCCCGCTGGGGATTAGTGTGGCGGAAGCGGAGAAGGGCTAGGCGGCGGAAAGGAGGATCCAGCCACCGTTGCCGTCGGGCTATCTCCTGTGTATAGAACGCCAAAAAGTCTTGCCGTGTGGCTGCCGCCAGGGCGTAGTGGTCGGGGCGGTATGTCTGAATGATGACCCGTCCCGGCTCCTCTTCCCGCCCGGCTCTGCCAGCGACTTGGCAGAGCACCTGGAAAACCCGCTCCCCTGCAAAGGGATCGGGGAGGGTTAGGCCGACATCGGCCAAGATAACTCCCACCAGCGCCACCCGGGGCAGATGCAGCCCTTTGGCCACCATCTGGGTTCCCACCAAAATGGGGGACTCCCCCCTTTCCATACGTGCCAAAATGTCCCAATGTTCTTGAAAACGGTGGGCCACATCCCGGTCCCAGCGTAAGGGGCGGACGCCAAAGCGGGCTTCCACTTCGCTGGCAACCCTCTGAACGCCTATGCCCAAGTGGCGCACACGGGTGCTCCCACAGGCGGGGCACTGCTCTATCACCCTGCGACGCCGTCCGCAATGGTGACACACCAGCGCGGGGGTCGGCTGATGGTGCAAGGTAAAAGGGAAGTCGCAGGACGGGCAACGCACGGTTTCCCCACACTCCCGACACTGGACCACGGGCACCGCCCCCCGCCGGTTCAAGAATAGGATGGCCTGTAAGCCTTTGGCCAGGGTCTCTTCCAGGGCCGTCTGCAGCGCGCGGCTAAAGATGCTTTTATTCCCGGCCTTGAGTTCCTCCCGCATATCCACCACCTCCACCCTGGGGAGGGGGCCGGGGCGGGCTTCGCCCCCTGCTCCTGTGCGGATACGATAGGGCAGGGTGAGGAACCCCCAGTCACCCCGTTGCGCCTGATAGGTGGATGTAACGCTGGGGGTAGCACTTCCCATTAGCACCACTGCTCCAGTCAGGCGTGCCAACTGCAGGGCTACTTCCCGTGTGTGGTAACGCGGGGGGAGGTCGTCCTGCTTGTAGGAGGGGTCGTGTTCCTCGTCCAGCACGATGAGGCCTAGGTGGGGCAGAGGGGCGAACACAGCGCTGCGCGCCCCCAGCAGGAGGCGCACCTGCCCCTGACGGGCGCGCCACCAGGTATCAAACCGTTGGCCCAGGGACAGACCGCTGTGAAGCAGTCCCAACCCTTCGGGGAAACGGCTCCCTACCCGCTCCACCAATTGAGGCGTCAACGAGATTTCGGGGACGAGGTAGATGGCTCTTTTGCCCAGGGCGAGGCAGTGCTCCAGGGCACGCAGGTAGACCTCGGTCTTTCCGCTCCCCGTAACCCCGTAGAGGAGAAAAACCCTTCGAGGTGAGCGCCCCTCCAAAGCCTCAGCCACCGCCATATACGCCTGTTGTTGTTCCGCCGTCAGGGAAGGCCGAGGATGCACTGCAAAGGTCAGCCCCGCCAAAGGGTCGCGCACCACAGGGGAGTATTCCACCGAGGCCAGTCCCCGGCGCAGCAAACCGTGCACCGCAGAGGCTCCGAACTCTTTGCGAGCAGATGCCAGGGGAAGGGGGCTGTGAGCACGCAGGTGCTCCAGCAGGGCTTGCTGGCGTGCGGAGAGGGTGTGGGTGGGTGGTTGGGTGGAGGCCAGGTGCAGAAGGGCGATATTTTTGTGCCGAACGCGGGGGCGCTCCATACACCACGCGCTTGCAACCAAACCGTGGGCCAACAGCCAGCGCAGGCCACGCACTCCCGCCCGCCCCAATCGCTCTTGTATCTGGGCCGTGGTGAAAGGGTGAGCGGCCGAAAGGAGGTTCCACACTTTGTGAGCCTCTTCGGGCATCTTTGGTGGAGTCGGAGTCTGCGTGGGGGCGAAGACTCTCCGCACACGCCGCCGATATCCCGGGGGCAGGCAGAGGGCCACCGCATCCATCAGTGGGGAAAGTGTGGTCTCGCTGAGCCACTGGGCCAAAGAGAGATAGGGTGGGGGCAAAAGGGGTTCAGGGTCTACCAGGCCAGCGATGGGCCGTGTGGGGAAGGGGGGAGGGCTGTCCAAGACCTCCATCGCCACACCGAAGGCCAGGCGCGCCCCCAAAGGCACCCACAGGGCGTGGCCCGGCTGGACATCCAAAGTTGCTGGCACAGAATAGGTGAGGCAACGCCCTGGTGCCAAAGGGGCGTCCACAGCCACTGACACAAACCGCACCCGGCACCGGCTCCTTAGGAGGAGGACGAAGGCGCAGGGGAGGGGGCGGGAGAAGTAACTTCAGCAGAAGTGGGGGAACGGCGCGCCCCTTCTTTAATGCGCGCCGCCTTACCCGTGAGGTTGCGAAGGTAGTACAGACGGGCCCGGCGTACGCTCCCCCTGCGCACCACATCTACCCCCGCAATCATGGGAGAGGCAACGGGGAAGGTGCGCTCAATCCCTGTGCCGTAAGCCATGCGGCGAACGGTAAATGTCGCCCCGGGTCCTGTCCCCCGTTTGCGTATCACCACCCCCTCAAAGGCCTGCACCCGCTCCCTGTCCCCTTCCTTGATGCGGAACAGGACACGCACCGTATCCCCGGGGCGAAAATCGGGCAGACTGGGAGCACCCTCCAAACGAACCAAGTGGTGGGCTTCAGGCATGGAACCGGCCTCGCTGTGTACACTCTCTGGGACTATATGCTATCACGCCACCTAAGAATGCGCAACGGGAGAAGAAGGGGACCTTTCGGCTCTAGCCTCCCCCTTGACGACTCACCCAATCCTCCAGGCGCAAGCCACCAATCCCCCCCAGCGGGAGCACCACCAGGGCCGGCTACCACTTCGCCTGTGGAATTCTCGTGTACCCCTTGTGCAAGAACCACTCGGCAGTGGGCCTGGGAATGCTCTCCTGCGAACAGGCCGATGGGCAGGCCAATGGAGCAAACAGACACGGCTCACACCAGCACCATTCCTCTGACCACCTTACCGTGGCCTCGGAACCGGTTACTCCTCCCCACATAGGATTCCCACCAATCCCACGGCCACATTGAACACGACGGCGAAGGTCATGCCGGTGAGTAATGCGCTCCACACCCGCAGCCCCATCCTCTGCTCCAGGGACCCCGAGGCGATGTCCAAAAGTACCAGAGTGGCCGCCCCCAGGGCGAAAGCCCCCACCGACAGCACACCTATGATAACGGGGTAATTAGGGTTGCGTTTTAGGCGGCGGTAGAATTGGCACATAATCCCCAGCGACCTCCTCTGCGGGCTATCGGTGCCAAAGGTAACCCGTTGCGCCCAGGATGTCAAGAGCGGAAAAATCTGAAAAAGCCTATGGGAGTGCGTCCCCCACTTTGTGTGTCACATTGGATTCGTCCCCTTGCGGAGGGGGCATCCCCTACCGAAGGCGATGCTATAATGGCCTGCGGAAGGAGGGGGCATGCCTTACGAGACCATCGTGCTCGACACATGGGGTGATGAGCGCATCGCCCGCATTACCCTAAACCGTCCCGATCGCTTGAACGCCATTAACAGCACGATGCTGGAGGAACTGGCGGATGCAGTAGAGCGGGTCGCCAACGATGACCGGGTGCGGGTGGTAGTGCTCACGGGGGCAGGGCGTGCCTTCTGCTCGGGTGCTGATGTGAGTGGCATGGCTGGTGGGGGAGGCCCTCACGACAGCCCCAGCGCCGAGGAACTCCGCCGGGGTTTCCGCTACCCCCAGCGTATTATGCTGGGGATACACAGGATGGAGAAACCCGTCATCGGGATGATCAACGGTCTGGCAGCGGGGGCGGGCTTTGACCTGGCTTGCGCCTGCGACCTGCGGGTGGGCTGTCCCGATAGTCGTTTCATGGTAGCCTTCGTGCGTATTGGCCTCTTCCCGGGGTATGGGGGCACATGGCTCTACCCCCGCGCTTTGGGGAGCATCCCCAAGGCGGCGGAACTCCTGTTCACCGGCGACTGGTTAGAGGCCGAGGAGGCCTTTCGCTTCGGCCTGCTCAACCGCCTGGTTCCGAAAGAGCGCCTAGAGGAGGAGACCTTGGCTCTGGCTACCCGTATCGCCGAAGGCCCGCCTATTGCAATTCGCCTGGCCAAGATGATGCTCTACCGGGGATTGGAGGTGGACCTGGAGACGGCAATGCTGATGGCCGCTGCCGCCGAGACCATCACCCTCACCTCCGAAGACCACCGCGAGGGTGTGGCCGCTTTCCGTGAGAAGCGGAAGCCGGTCTATAAGGGGCGCTGAGGGGCCTGTGCACAGACCCCAGAGGCATTACTCCTTGGAGTGAGGTCTTCTATGCCCATCTATGAGCCTCTCAGGGTGTTTAGTGGGCGTGCCCATCCCGAACTGGCCAAGGGCATCTGTGCCTATTTAGGCATCCCCCTGGGCCAAGCCACGGTGTTCAAGTTCAGTAACGATAACACCTTTGTCCAATACCTCGAGAACATCCGCGGGCGGGACGTGTTCCTCGTCCAACCTTTCGCCTACCCCGTGAACGATACGATTATGGAACTGCTTATCATGATCGACGCCGCCAAACGGGCGTCGGCGGGGCGCATCACCGCTGTCATCCCCTACTATGCCTATGGCCGCACCGATAAAAAAGACCAGCCCCGTGTCCCCATTACCGCACGCCTGATAGCCGACTTGGTTAGCACTGCAGGTGCTCACCGAGTGCTTACCATAGACCTCCACTCGGAGCAGATTCAGGGCTTTTTCAACATCCCGGTGGACGAGTTATCCGCCCGCCCTCTGCTGACGCGTTACATCGCCGACAAGGGTCTCACCAATATGGTGGTCGTCGCGGTGGACATTGGTATCAGCAAGGCGGCCCGCAATATGGCTCAGCGGTTAGGAGTCCCCCTGGCCATTATTGAGAAGCGACGGTTAGGTAACCTAGAGCGCACCGAGTCCCTGAACATCATCGGGGATGTGCGGGGGAAGATAGCCGTTACCCTGGATGATGAGATAGACACGGCAGGGTCGCTGCTGGCTGCCACAGAGGCTTTGCGTCGTGCCGGGGCGGTGGAGATTTACGCCTGCGCCACCCACGGGGTGTTTTCGGGACCGGCTTTGGAGCGCATCGCCGCCAGCCCTATCAAAGAGGTGGTCATTACCGATACCCTGCCCCTTCCGCCCGACAAGCGTAACCCGAAGATCACCGTGCTTTCGGTGGCGCCCTTGCTTGGTGAGGCTATACGCCGTATTCACGAGGGGCTCTCGGTGGGGGCTATGTTCGCCGAGTAACAAGGTGCCTCAAATGGTAGCCAGGGGGTATGCATGCAGGGGCCGACACTGGTGTAGCGCTGTCCTGGACGATGGCGTCACCCCCGCCCCTTTTCACGACCGAAAAGCCCGCCCACCGTCAGAAGCGGGCATCGCCTGCCTGGGAGCGGCGCCTGTGCGAAAGCCCGTGGCCCCTAGCCGCCCCCTGGCCTGGGGTTTTCCGCCAGTCAGAGCACAGGTGCGCTGGGCGCAATGCCTTGTGCCTGCAGGAGGGCGTTCCAGGCGTCCACCGTTGCGGGATGTAGGAGGTTGCCCTGCTCTACCAGGCGGACAATCTGCCGACGCAAATAGACTCGCATGGCCGTGTCCAGGTTGTGGCGGGCCAGACTGGCCACCTCGTCTAGGAAGGGGACGGCCTGGGCATATTTGCCCTCATCCAGTTTGTCGGCGAGGAAAACCACCTTGCCTAGAGGCGTCAAGAGGGGGTGGGCTGTGGTGTGCCAACGCACGGCGTCCAGCACCTCTGGGTGGGTGATACCCATCCCTTGCAAGCGCAGAGCCGCTACAGGGCCGTGCAGGAGAAGGGGGACGGCCTCCTCTACGGGATGCACTGTTAGCCCCTGCTGGCGCGCCTCCTGCAGCAACAGGTGGGGAGGTTCAGCACGGCATAAGTCGTGGGCGAGGGCAGCCAGGGAGGCCGTGTCCTCGTCCAGGCCGTGGTGGCGGGCCAGCTCCCGAGCCAGGGCTTGCGTGCGCCAGAGATGAGCCTGCAGACCGTCGGGGAGACGGCGCAGCGCTTCTTCCAGAAGGGGTGGGATGGCGCGCACGGTTAGCCCAAAGGCCCCAGGCGTTTGCCCCCCAAAAGGTGCAGGTGTAGGTGGGAAATCTCCTGCCCGGAGTTGGGCCCCTGGTTCACAATCAGACGGTAACCCGTCGCCCCCAGGCCCTCCCGTTTGGCCATCTCCTCAGCCACTGTGAAGAGGTGGCCCACCATCGGCTCTAAGCTTTCCGTGAGGTAGGTGAGGTAGGTGAAGTGGCGGGTGGGGATAATCAGGAGGTGCACCGGTGCCCTAGGGCGAATATCACGAATGACAAAGGCCTGACCGTCGTCATAGAGGATGGTGCTGGGAACCTGGCGGCGATAGATCTTGCAGAAGATGCAATCTTGGGGCATACGCCTTTGCCTCCTGGGCACTGGTGGGGATTATTGTAGCATAGACGGGGAGGAGCAGATGCCCCATGGCGGACTGGGCTGGCGACCCGGAGGGGATTCGAACCCCCGATCTCCGCCGTGACAGGGCGGTATGTTAGGCCGCTACACCACCGGGCCGGTCATGTCCTATCTTATGGGAGAGCAGGCCAGGTGTCAACAAGCTACACGGGCACACTCGGGGCGGAGCGTCGGGACAGGGTCTCCCAGATTCCCAGGCGCGCCCCCGCAAACAGGAGCACCGCCGCATACCCCTTCCAAGGGCCCCAGCGTTGGGCCAGTGCCTGTGCCCCCTCTGCGTCTAGGGGGGCGCCCCCCGTATACAGGCGTGCCAACAGGCGCTGAAGGGCTAAGTCGCCCGCGGGGAACACCCCCGGGTGCCCCAAGCCCCGCAGAAACACCCACTCCACTGTCCATTGGCCCACACCCCTCAGGCGGAGAAGGCGCTCCCGCATCTGCTGGGGATGCCCCAAGCCCATATCCTCCAGGGGCAGAAGGCCTTCAACCGCCTGGCGCGCGCACTCTAGGATGTACTCCACTTTGCGCTCGCTGAGGCCCACGCTGCGCAAGCCCCCTCTTCTGGCTTTCAGGATGCGCTCTGGGCTGGGGAAGGCTCTTCTCACCTGCCCGTTCCATTCCAGGCTCTCCCCGAACTGCTCCACCAGGCGGGTGCGAATGTGGCGCGCCACCCCAGCAGACACCTGTTGGCCACAGATGGCAAACACCAGGCTCTCAAAGAGGCTGGGCATGCGCGGGGGATGGAGGCCATACAGAAGGCCCAGGGCAGGCCCCAGCACGGGGTCGCTCCGGATGTGGGCATAGAAGGGCTTGAGGTCGGCGGAAGTGTTAAGAATCCATTCGGCCCGCTCCATAGCCCAGGCGGTATCCTGGGGGGAAAGGGTCGGCCCCACGACCTGGATGCCCAGGGAGGGGTGGTCGGGGTCTTCGGGGTGGGACAGGGTGGTGATGCGCACCAGGAGGGGGCGTGTGTGGCGCACCAGCAGGCGGGAGAAGACCCCGTTCTGGAAGGTATCGGCCCCCACCTGGCCCTGGAAGGCGGTTTGGTAGCCGGCGGTGAGGGCCAGGCTGAAGGGTGGGGTGGGGGAGATACACCCCTCCCAGTGCTCCACAGCCCTTACCCCTCCAGGAAGTCCCGGAGTTTCTTGCTGCGGGTAGGGTGGCGGAGTTTGCGCAACGCTTTGGCCTCAATCTGGCGGATGCGCTCACGGGTAACATTGAAGGCCCGTCCCACCTCCTCCAGGGTGCGGGCGCGGCCGTCTATCAGTCCGAAGCGCATCTCCAATACTCGGCGCTCCCGTTCGGTGAGGGTGCGTAAGGCCTGCTGGACGGCCTCGCGCATGAGTTGCTGAGCGGCAGCCTCCAACGGTTGGGGGATGGTGCGGTCTTCAATAAAGTCCCCCAGGTGCGAGTCCTCCTCCTCGCCGATAGGCATCTCCAGGGAGACGGGTTCCTGGGCGATGCGGAAGATGTCTTGCACCCGCTCCTGAGTAATATCCATCCGCTTGGCCAGGTCTTCTGCGGTTGGCTCCCGCCCCATCTCCTGAACGAGGCGGCGCTGTTCCCGTGTCATCTTGTTGATGGTCTCCACCATGTGCACGGGGATACGGATGGTACGGGCCTGGTCGGCAATGGCGCGGGTGATGGCCTGGCGAATCCACCAAGTGGCGTAGGTGGAGAACTTATAGCCTTTGCGATAGTCGAACTTCTCCACGGCGCGGATGAGGCCGATATTCCCCTCCTGCACCAGGTCTAAAAGGCTCATCCCCCGCCCGATGTATTTCTTGGCGACGCTGACCACAAGGCGCAGGTTGGCCTCTGTGAGGTGCTTTTTTGCCCTCTCCCCCTCAGCCACGATACGCCCCAGGTGGGCATCCAGCAGAGCCTCCAAAGGCTCCAATGCCTGACGCACCTGGTCCTGGTCCTCTACCCAATGGCGCAAATCCTCCAGAGTGCGCTCTTCGCCCACCGCTTCCACCACAGCTGGGTGCAACAGCCGGCTGTTGAGGGAGAGACGGATGATGGCCTGCTCCACATCCGCCTGGGAGACCTGGAGGATGTCCAAGGCGTAGCGGGCCACGTCGTCAGCCACGGCACGCGCCTGTTCCAGTTGACGGCGGCGGGCCTCCTGGGGCGGAGGAGGCTCTGCGGGGGGAGCGTCGGGTGCAGCTTGGGGCGGGGGCGCAGCGTTGGCCGCCTGGACACGCCAGGTGTCCAGCACCTTGCGCACTTTAGGGTGGCGGGCGAGGGCCTCGGGCACTGGGGGCATGGGCAGGTCAAGCACCCCCACCCACACGGGCACCACCTCTGGCCTGGCAGTGGCGATAAGGCTCATGACTTCAGCCAGAAGAACGGGGAAGGTTTGGGCCTTGTCCTGCTCCGGGTTCTTCCGAAAAGCCTGACGGATGCGTGCCTGGGCTTTGCGGGCGTCGGGGCCCAGGTCAATCTGGAGGGCCTGGGTCAGGGCTTTGACCACGGCTGTGGGCATAGTATGATCCAGCACATCCCTCAGGGTCGGATCAGCCACGATGCGCCCCACAGTGATGGGTGAAGGGAGGCCCAAGTGCTGGCCTAACGATGCTACCAGGGGTTGAGCCAGCGACAGGCGGCGGAGCATCTCCCGCACCACCTGCCATGCCGCAGGTGGACGCCCGTCGGGAGTGGTAAGGGTCTCTCGCAAAGACAGGATGTGGTTCTGGCTCTCCATGCGCTGGGCCAGTTCCTGCTCATCCTTAGCTGTGAGGAGGGATACCCGCCCAATCTCGCGCAAATACATGCGGACCGGGTCTTCCAGGGCCTCGGTGTCCTCAATCTCCTCTTCCACCTCCAGGCGGGCCTCCTCCTCCAGTTCCTCCTCGGTGGGGCCCTCCTCCCACAAGTCGCGTGGAGGGGTTTGGGGAACTTCGGGTTCCACACCCTCATCGGTTTGCGGGGTGGTCCCCCCCTGCGTCAAGGGGATGTGAGGAAGGGGAGCGACCTCTCCAAATAGCGGTTCCGAGGTGACGGAAACTCCCTGCTCCTCCAGAGCATCCTCCCCCTCGTCAAGGGGAGGGGGAATGGGAACAGGTTCGGGGTGGCGACGCTTCTTGCTGGGCATATCGGGCCTTCTCTACCTCTCTTTCCCCTGCTGTGCCGTCGTATGGAACACCTGACGCAGACGGCGGTTCACCTCCAAGGCGTCGTACTGAGCGGGCACAGGGGCGAGACCCTGGGCTTCGCCCTGCTTCATCTCGCGCAGGTGGCGCTCCTCCAGCCGGCGCACCGCTTCGGCCACTGCCCGTTGGCGTTCCTTCATAGGGGCAGGGGGGAAGTCCTTACGCAACAGGTCATGCACATAGGGATGCAGGGGTTCGGGGAGCACGGTCAGGACATCTTGTATTGTAGCCTTTTCCTGGAGGGCTGTGAAGAGTTCCCGATGTTCAGTGCGGTGGAAATGGTCGGGGGTGAGGCCCGCCGCCGCCACGCGCAGGTCGGGGTACTGGAGCAAAAGGGAAAGGAGGTAAACCTCCACGGGCTCTTCAACAGCTTGGGCAAGGACTCGTCCTTCTCCGGGGACGGGACGGGAGCCGGACAAGCGCCGCCCGCTACCGGCCGCCAGGAGGACATCCCTGCTCACCCCCAAGGTGCGGGCCAGGCGCTCCACAGCCCGCTCCTGTTCAAAGGGGTTGGGCAGAGCAAACACCAGAGGCAGCAAACGCTCGGCCACGGCTTGCTTCCCCTGAGGGGTGGAGATGTCCATGCGCTGGGGCAAGAAACGCATAAGGAAATCCAGGGCATTGTCTGCATCAGCCAAAGCGCGTTTCCAAGCCTCGGGATTATGCAGCACCAGTTCGTCCGGGTCCTGGCCTGGGGGAAGGAGGGCGATGCGAATAGTCTGGTGAGGGGCCTGGTAGAAGGTGAGGCCGCGGGCCGTGCCCAGGGTGGGGCGATCCAAAAGGTGCCAGGCGCCTTCCAGGGTGCGCAGGGTGGCCTCGTGCCCCGCCGTATCCGGGTCTAGGGCCAGCACCACCGTCGGAGCAAGGCCGTGCAACAGCCGTGCCTGCCCTTCGGTGAGGGAGGTGCCCATGCTGGCCACCACATACGTAAACCCCGCCTGGTGCAGGAGGAGCACATCAAAATACCCCTCCACAACAACCACCATCCCCTCTTTGCGGGCAGGCTCCACGGCCAGATGAAGGGCATACAGGGCGTTGCCTTTATCAAAAATGGGGGTGCGGGGGGTATTCAGGTATTTGGGTTCGGAGCCGTCCAGGCTTCGGCCACCAAAGCCGATCAGCCGTCCCTGGCGGTCGGCAATGGGGAAGAGCAAGCGCCCCACAAACAGGTCGCGGGTGTAGCCATCGTCCCGGCGGATAAGCAAACCCGCCTGCTCCAGCAGGTCTTCAGGGTAGCCCTTCTGCACAAGATGGCGTTTGAGGGCATCGCCCGTAGAGGGGGCAACCCCCACTTGGAAGCGTGCGATGGTGTCGGGCTGAACGCCCCGGCGTCGCAGGTAATCGCGCGCCGGCCCCGCCTCCACACTGGAGAGCAAATAGTGGTGATAGAACTGGCAAGCCTCAGCGTTGACCTGATAAAGGGGGGCGTGGGCCGAGGGCGGCAGCCCCCCTCGGGGAGGGATGGGCAACCCTGCCCGCTGGGCCAGCAAACGCAGCGCCTCCCCGAAGGAGATGCGCTCCATACGCATGACGAAGGAGAACACATCCCCCCCCTGAGCACACGCCCCGAAGCACCGCCAGGTCTGCCTGTCGGGGAACACGAAGAAGGAGGGCGTCCGCTCGGCGTGAAAAGGGCACAGGGCCTTATAGTTCTTGCCGGCCCTCTGCAAAGGGATGTAGGAGGAAATAACCTGCACGATGTCCAGGCGCTGGCGCAAATCGTCCAGAAAGGCCATGCCCCTCCCCTGTCGTCTACAACCGCATCCAACGTATGCCTTCCCCTATGCCCGGGCGTAGGCGCTCAGCCATCATAATAGCGAACTGGTCGGTCATACCTGCCACGTAGTCTGCGGCGCGTCGTTCTGGGGGATCACGGGGGGCACCGTCTTGAGGAAGCAGCTCGGGATGCCGTGCATAGTGATGGAACAGGAGGGCGACTATGTCCCGCGCCCGTTGGCTTTCCGGGGTGCGCCCCAAAGGAAGGTAGACGCGTTCAAACATGAACTCCCGCAGGGCAACAACTGCCCGGTGCATCTGGGGGGGCAGAGTAATCCGGGGGGACACTCCAGGGGGCAAAGGTATCTCGCCCGTTGCGCTCCATGAGGCCTCCACCACAGCCCCAATGAGGCGTTCGGTGCGTTGAGTGGGGTCGAGGCCCACTTGGGCGAGAGGTTCCGGGGGGATGTCCTCCAGGCGGAGCACGCCGGCTCGCAAGGCATCCCGCAGGTCGTGGTGAAGGTACGCCAAAGCGTCGGCCAGGCGGACAATCTGGGCCTCCAGGGTGAGGCCTGGGGCAATCTCCGTGAGGAAGTCGCCCCGGGGTTTGGAGTGGTGGGCGATGCCCTCCCGCACGGGACGGGTCAAGTTGAGGCCCTGCCCCTGGCGTTCTAAGTGCTCCACGATGCGTAGGCTCTGCTCGGCGTGACGGAACCCCCCGGGCAAGAGGCTATTCAGAACCTCCTCCCCCACATGGCCGAAGGGGGTGTGGCCCAGATCATGGGCAAGGGCGATGGCCTCCACAAGGTCCTCGTTCAGCCTGAGCGCGCGGGCGATGGCCCTCCCCATTTGGGACACCTCTAAGGTGTGGGTGAGGCGGGTCATGTAGTGATCTCCTATAGGGGCCAAAAATACCTGGGTCTTGTGCTTCAGACGGCGGAAGGCGTTGGTCTGAACGATGCGTTCACGGTCGCGCTGAAACTCGGTGCCCCAGGGGGGAGGAGGCTCGGGGCGGTCCCGCAGGGCTGCAGCGCTCCGACAGGCATACGGGGACAATCCCTCTTCTCGGGCTATCAGGTGGCGGCGCACACGCTCTTGGATATCCACAAGGCTATTGTAGCGTAGTGGGGGGCGAAGGGTCATGTGCGACACTCTGGTGCCTGGAGTCGCAGGAGTCTGCGATAAACGCAAAGGTCATCCGCATAGCGGTGCGCCCGCGCTACGCCCAGTGGGCACAGGGGGCGGAGCGCTGTGGCAAAGATGCCTCGGCAGGGGTGGCAGGCCTTTACCGCCCCCAAGACATTCAGGGGGTGCCGGGGGAGGTGCTGGCGGCGGCCGGCTGTGGCAATCCGACTACCAGCGGGGCATTGCACCGGGGGAGGTGGTGCTGGACTTGAGGAGCGGGGGTGGGATGGATTGCTTCCTGGTCGCCTGGCCGGTAGGGAAGGCAGGGCGGGTTGTGGGGGTGGACATGACGTCGGAGATGGTGGCCCTGGCGGAGCGCAACCGCAAACGCCTGGGGGTTGCGCATGTGGGTTTTGTGCGGGGGATTGTGGAGGCCCTCCCCCTGGCCTCGACCTCGGTGGATGTGGTCATCTCCAACTGCGTCATCAACCTGTGTCCCGACAAGGGGGCGGTGTTCCGCGCCGTAGCCCGCGATCTCCTGCCAGGGGGGAGGGTCTATAACGCCGACAGGGTGACACGCTGGGCCCCGCCCCGGCGATGCGGCGGGATATGACCGCATGGCGTGCTTGCATCGCCGGGGCAGAGCCTATGAAGGGTTACCTCACCCTGATAGAGGGAGCGGGCCTGCATATTGTGCACGCCCGTCCCCGGAGAACCGCGGGCGCCGCGTGTGCCAGCTTTGAGGAGGCCCCGTGTTCAGCCTGGGGTGGAGGCCCGCAAGGGGGGGCCTAGCGGGTAGCCGAGGGCACGGGGGTCTCCAGGGCATCCAGACCCCTGCGGACGGAGTTCAAAGCCCCGGAGAGGCTCTCCTCAAGGCGGTAGAGAACCTCCTGGGCGTAGCGGCTGGCCTCGGTCATACGTTGTTCGGCGGTGGCCTGAGTATCGGCGAGGATGCGCTGGGCCTTGCGCTGGGCCTCGGCCACAAGCATATCGGCCCGCTGTTTGGCCTCGGCCAATATCTCCTCGGCCTTTGCCTGGGCCTGCTTCACAATTTCGCTCTGCTCCAAACGGGCGCTGGCCTCCCGTTCGGCGTCGGCCTTGATTTTACGCGCCTCCAAAAGGGCGGCGTTGACCACCCCTTCCCGCCGGGCCAGGATCTCCTGGGCCTCCTGCACATCGCGGGGCACGGCTAGGCGCAGGTGGTCCACCAGTTCCAGCACCCGCTCAGTGTCCACGATGACCTTCTTCGTGGCGGGGACACGGGGGCTGGAAGTGATCAGGGTCTCCAGGCGGTCTATCAGGCTCAGGATTTCCATATCTCCTCCTTTCATCGCTGGCTGTTGCACAGCCCCTCTGCGGCCGCTTGTCGCGGCCGAACTTTCCCGACTGTGGCAAGGGCGTGGGAGGGAAGGCTCAGGCCCGTTTCGCGATGCGCTCCCGTAAAGCCCGCTCCACATGGGGAGGCACCAAGCTACTGATGTCTCCGCCGAGGGACGCTACCTCCTTGACGCGACTTGCGCTCAAAAACTGCCATTCCAGGGCGCTCATGAGATAGACGGCCTCGATCTCGGGAGCCAGTTTTTTGTTCATGAGGGCCATCTCGAACTCGTATTCAAAGTCTGACCCTGCCCGTAGGCCCCGCACCAGCACGGGTGTGCCCATGCGCCGGGCGCAGTCCACCACCAAGCCGCGGAAGGAGATGACCCGCACTGTGGGCATCTCGGCCACGGCGGTGCGCATCATGGCGACCCGCTCCTCGGTGGAAAAGAGCAGGGTTTTGGGAGGAGTATCGTAGACAGCCACAATGACCTCCTCAAACAAGCGGGCGGCGCGGGCGATGATATCCAAATGGCCATTGGTTACGGGGTCAAAGGTGCCAGGGTACAGGGCTTTGACCATACCTTACTCTCCCCGCGTGTATAGTGAAAGCATTGTATCGCCATAACGGCGCTGTTTCCAGACCCTAAAGGCCCCGAACTGCGTGGGGAGGGGGCGGTGTTTACTGTGTTCCACCACCACCAGGGTAGTATGCCCTACCACAGGGGAGGCGACTAGGGCCTCCAAAAAGGTCTCCAACGAGGGGTAATCATACGGGGGGTCAAGGAGCACCAGATCATACGGGCCGGGGAGAAGGTGCAGGGCCTGCTCCACCCGTAAGGTATAGACGCGGGTCCGCTCCTGCAAGTGGAGACGGGCGAGGCGCTGGCGCAAAGCGGCAGCCAGACGGGGATTGACCTCCACGAAGTGGGCTGAAGACGCTCCGCGCCGCAGGGCTTCTATGCCCAGGGAGCCCGTCCCGGCAAAAAGATCCAGAACACGGGCCTCGTGCACCCGCTCCCCCACAAGAGAGAACAGGGCCTGAACGACCCGGCCTGTCGTAGGACGGAGCCCACCACCGCGCAGGCGGCGCGGAGCGTGATCTTCAGCCACCAGCACCCATCTGCTCCCGGAAGGGCCCTTGGGGCGGGCCCTCCCTACCTTCCGACCCCACAGGGGGTGAACACATCGCCTCTAGACTAGGGCAAGGGCTAGATTTTTGTAAAGGCCTTTTCCCAACTTTTTTGTGGGAGTTAGCCACCCCTTATATACGCCCAATTGCCCCCAAAAGTGCCCCCATGGGCGGGACAAGCGGAAGGAGGATCGGTGATGCCCGAGTCCGGTATAGGCGCTAGACCCGTTTGGCCTGGTTCTCGGCCAGCAGCAAAGCCAGGTGCACCAGGGTGCGCACCCCGAAGCCCGTGCCTCCCTTGACATAATATCCGCTGTCCTTATCGGAGAGGAAGGTGCCGGCGATGTCCAGGTGCACCCAGGGTGTATCCTCCACGAACTCGCGGATGAAGTAGGCTCCCACAATGGAGCCTGCTCCCCGGCCACTGCTCACATTGCGGATGTCGGCCACGTCGCTGCGGATGAGGTCGCGATACTCGGTGTCCATCGGCATCTGCCACAGGCGTTCGCCACTGCGCTCGCTGGCCTTGAACACCATGTCAGCCCAGGCCTGATTGTTGGTGAACAGACCTGCCCGCAGGTTGCCCAAAGCCACCACGATGGCACCGGTGAGGGTGGCCAGGTCCACCAGGCGCTTCAGCCCCAAACGCTGGCGCGCATAGCACACGGCGTCGGCCAACACCAGACGCCCTTCGGCATCGGTGTTGATAATCTCTATCGACTTGCCGTTCATAGCCTTGACCACATCACCGGGTTTGGTGGCGCCTCCGCCGGGCATGTTCTCTGTGGCGGGCACGATGGCCGTAACATTGATGGGTACCTTCAAGGCGGCGATGGCTTTGACAGCACACAGCACTGCCGCCCCGCCGGCCATATCACCCTTCATCTCCTCCATGCGTTCAGCGGGTTTGAGGGAGATGCCGCCGGAGTCGAAGGTAATCCCCTTGCCCAAAAGGCCCAGGTTGTTGTCGGGGTGGGCAGGGTCGCCCTGGTAGGAGAGGATGATGAACTTGGGGGGCTGATGGCTCCCCCGAGCCACGGCCA
The DNA here is from genome assembly GCA_025060295.1 of Dehalococcoidia bacterium. NCBI lineage: Bacteria > Bacillati > Chloroflexota > Dehalococcoidia > Dehalococcoidia bacterium. Next base: position 104,621 of record JANXCH010000001.1, read on the forward strand.
AAAAGGATCCCATCCCCAAAGCCTCACACTGCTCCCTGTCCAGCACCTCTATTGTGAGGCCGTGCTGGGTGGCGATAGATCGGGCCACTTCAGCCAGGCGAGTGGGGGTCAAGTGATTGGCGGGCTCGTTCACCAGATCCCGGCATAGGGCCGTGGCCTCCGCCAAAACCTTGCCTAGTTCCACACCCTCTTGCACGGCAGGAATCTTGTCGGGGCTGGATTCCACGATGTCCAAGGACTGCAGTGTGGTCTCGTCCTTTGGCGGCGCTTTGAGGCGTGTGAAGGTGTAAGTGCCCAGCAAGGCCCCTTCGGTGAGGGCGGTGGCAGCGTCCTTGGAGGACAGCCCCCCAATACCCGCCCCGTGCACGACCGTCGCAGCGCGCCGCACCCCTTTTTCCTTCAGGAAACGGCACGCCTCGGCCGAGACCTGGCGGACCGTGTCCAGGGTGAACTCCTGCTGTTTGCCCAAGCCCACCACCAGCACCCGCTTGGCGGGGATGCGCCCGAAGGTGTGGACGAGGGTCATTTGGCCTTTCTTGCCTTTACACTCCCCCTCACTAATAAGGGTGGAGATAAGCCCTCCCAGGGCTTTGTCCACAGCACCCGTTGCGCCACTGGGCTGGGTTACCCCCTCAAAGAGGTTCACCACAATGGCGTCGGTAGCCTGCTGGGTAATGTCACCGCGCACGACACGAATGTCCATGTCTCCTCCCTAGTTCTCCTAGCGGATGCGGGATAAACGGCGCACCAGGCGAACAATTTTCTCCAGGGCAGGGGTAATATCACGAGAGGTGTCGACTGCTATATAAGGACGGCGCGGGCGTTCGGCGCTGGCCCGCATGCGCTGGTAGACCTCCCAGGTGGCGTCGGAGAGGTCGGTGGCGTCTTCCCGCCGTGCGCGACGCTCCAGGCGTTGACGCACCACCTCCTCCGGAGCCTCCACCCAGACCAGAATGAGGGGCACCCGTTGCCGTTCGGCGATGGCATAAAGGGGCTCGCGGTGCACCTCCTGCAGGTTGGTGGCGTCCAGAAGCACGGGGATGCCCTTTTGCAAACAGTCCTCAATAAGGGAATGGATGGCACGAAACAGGCGAGCACTTTCTTGAGGGGAGTGGGTCGGCGTGGGGAAGAGGGCCTTGCGCAGGGCATCGCTTTCCAGCAAGAGAACGGGGATGCGCTGGGCCAGCAAGCGACTGAAGGTGGACTTGCCCGAGCCGGGAAGACCACTGATGACGATCAGGTAGGGGTAGGCCAGGGGCATGGGGGCGGGGGGCAGACTGGCCCGTAGGATGTCCAGGTCTTCCGAAGGGAGAGTCGCCCTGACCATCTCAGAAGATATCATAGCAGGTCTTGCGGTGGGGCAAAACAGGTTGCGTGCGTTACCTATCGTGTGAGTCCTCTTGAGGAATATCGTCCTTATAGAAGGCGACCCCCAACAGCCCCGGCCCAGTGTGGGCACCGATAACTGGGGTGAACACGGTTACCAGCACCTGGCGGCAGAGGAAATGGTTTTCAATGCGCTGGCGCAACGTATGGGCCTCGTCAGGGGCGTTGGCGTGCATAATGTTCACGCGGAGGGGGCCTCTGCCCACCCTCTCCTCTATCAGGGTCAAGATGCGCTCCACCGCTCGGGCTTTCGTGCGGGGGCGATCCACCAGATGCACCTCCCCGTGGCGGATGTCCAGGATGGGTTTAATGGAAAGGAGATGAGTGGCCCACAGGGCGACTTTGGGGATACGCCCCCCCTTCCAGAGGTAATAGAGGGTCTCCAGAACGCCGAGGAAGTGCACCCGTTGGATGATCATCTGGGCTCTTGCGGCCACCTCCTCCAGGGATGCCCCACACCACGCTCGCTCGGCCGCCGCCAGGGCGACCAGGGCTTCACCCCCACCGGCCGTCTGGGTGTCCAGCACCTGAATGCGCAGGTGGGGAAAGGACTCCTTTGCCAAGTCGGCCGCTGCCAAAGCGGTGTAGTAGGTGGCGCTTAAACGGGAGGCCAGGGTCAGGCAGAGCACTGCCGGGGCGCGCTGAGCTGCTTGGCGAAAGGCCTCCAGGAAGGCCTCGGGGCGGGGGGCAGAGGTCTTAGGGGGTTCGGCCAGGGTCGGCATCATGCGATAGAGGTTTTCCGCCGAAATGTCTACTCCATCCCGGTAGACACGCCCGTTGATGGTCAACTCCAAGGGAACGGTCAGGATGCCCCAACGCTCCAGGAGGTCCTGGGGTAGGGAGACGGTGCTGTCGGCCACTACGACGACCTGAGGTGTGCCAGGCATGCGTACTCCTCTAAAACCCCCACCGCACAGAGAGGGCACAGGGATGTGCACACCTGCGGGGATTGCCTTGCCCAGGTGCGAGGGGCAAGCCCGAGGCTGCGGCGGGATACGCCACTGGGCGGAACCCTCTAGGCAGGGCGATGGCGCTCTTCACGGTTACGCCGCCACTCCAGCCAAGGTGGAAGGATAAGAACCAGAACTGCCAGCGCAAGAGCCAACATCCCGGGGGCGGAGAGCACGTGGGTGGAGTAACTGGTGGCGACAAAGATGGCCAAGAAAGGAAGACCTAGGGCGATGACCCCAATTTTTGCCTGGCGCTGGCCCAGGCGATACACCGTTGTGGTAAGGCCGGCGACCCCCAGGAACACCAGGGCTGTGGGGCCGTTAGACCAGCGCAGAGGGGTGGGGTCGTAGGCGAAAGGCCCCCCGTGTTCCTGGAGGAAAACCCCCCACGCGGCCAGGAAGGGGAAGGGGAGTAGGGCTAGGGTGAGGTACAGCCAGTCCCGGGCCAGTAGACGCCGGATAAGGTGGGCCAAAAACCAAATAATGCCCGGCAGGAAAGCTGCCGATGCCCAAAAAGTTGGACGGCCCCATGGGGCTACGCGCCCCTGGAAGGCCTCGATCATCCCCCCTGCTAGCGCCAAGGTCGCCGCCAGGCCCGCTGCCAAGGGTATGGCGAGGGCGTATCCAATCCAGGGATACACCCATTCAGGTTGGCCTCTGCGCCAGGCCAGCATACTGATGATGGTGGCTCCACCCACAAGCGCCGCCACCACCCCTGGGGACGTCCAAGCGTGGGTCAAAAAGACGAGGCTGGCCACCACGTGGGGTAGGGCGGCGAGGGCAGTGGTCGGCCAAGGCGCACGGGCGTGAACGGCGTAGAACTCTTTGGCTAAAAGGTTGGTATGGCCAAGTTCGTCCAACGCGCGGCGCACCGCCTGTTCCCTGGGGAGGCCTTTTTCCATCCACTCGGCGGTGCGGTCCTCCAAGTGGGCCTCCAGTTCGCGGAGGATGTCTTGGGCCTTGCCCGGAGCCAGGCGCAAACGCTTGCGCAGGTCTTGCAGATAGGCGCGCGCCTCGGGCAGCATCTCCCCTCCCGGTTAGGCCTGCTCGGGCAAAATCACCAAAGAGACGGCACGGGCAAAGGCGTGCCACTCCTGTTGGAGGGTCTGCAGGTGCTTACGCCCCTTATCGGTGATATGGTAGTAGCGGCGCATCTGGCCGGTGGGGGAGGGTTCCCAGCGCCCCTCTATGAGCCCTGCCCGCTCCATGCGGTGCAGGGCGGGGTACAAAGTCCCCTCGCGGAAGGAGAAGTAGCCGTGGCTGCGCTGCTCCATCTCCTTGACGATCTGATAGCCGTATTTAGGACCACTTGCTAACAGCGAGAGGAGCAGGGTTTCGGTGCTCCCCTTAAGCAGTTCTCGTCGGGACACGCTCTCCTCCTCACGCTCGTGCACCTAGTCCAGGCTCTACCTCGCCATATTATGCCCTGTGTAATGCGATGTAGTCAAGGCGGGGCTCATCGCCCCTGCGCTGATCGGGAAACAATCACCCTATATCATTGACCTTGACATCACCCGTATCAAATGCTAATTTTGAGGGTGCAGGCTCTGTTAGGGCCTGGGAGACCATGTGTCGGGAGGCGAGGGTGCAGGATCCCATACTCCATCGGCTGGGCGTGCGCCGTCCTTCCGAGGCATCCTTCCAGCAAGGGGTGTATGTGATGCGGGTGGCTGCCCAACTTTTGGACATGCACCCCCAGACCCTGCGCAAATATGAACGGCTGGGGCTGGTGCGCCCAGTGCGCACCGGGAGTAATCAGCGCCTCTATTCCGAGGCCGATATCCTGCGTCTACGTCTCATCAAACACCTGGTCGACGAGGTGGGTGTCAATCTGGCAGGGGTGGAACTGGCTCTGAACCTGCTCCAGAACCTCACCGTTCTGCGAGAACACCTCTTATCCCTGGAGGCCCAGGAGACGCGCCAGCACCTTCTGCAGTTGCTGGACGCCTGCCTACAGCAACTGGCCCCCTATTCCTTTTACTCCCAAAAGTCCCAGGAGGAGGTATGACCACCCTCAATCAACAGCCCGGTCCCGAGTCCCATCCCGCCGGGCTTCCCCCCGGACCCCAGGCGAGTGAGGTGGACCGCCTCCGAGCCGACCTGGAGGAGGCCCAACGGGAGCGCGCCCAGTTCAAGGCCCTCCTTCAGCGGGTGCAAGCTGACTTCAGTAACTACCGTAAACAGGTGGAGCAGGAGCGGGAGGCTTTCCAGCGGCAGGCTGCTAGCGCCTTGCTCCTGCGCCTGCTCCCTGCCTTGGACGACCTGATGCTGGCCGTGGACGGTCTACCCCAGGATGCCACCAGCCCCTGGGCGGAAGGGGTGCGCTTGGCTGTCCGCAAACTGTTGGCCACCCTGGCCCAGGCCGGCTTGGAGCCCCTGGAGCCGGTGGGCAAGCCCTTTGACCCCTGGGAACATGAGGCCGTGGGGCAGGAGACCAGCGAGACCCTGCCTCCCGGGAGTGTCCTCAAGGTGACCCGTAGGGGCTACAAGTTCCAGGGACGGGTTCTCCGCCCTGCTTTGGTCATCGTCTCCACTGCACAAGAGACGCCCGTGACCTCAAGCGGAGGGGAGCATACCCACCCCCCACAGTAACCACAAAGGAGGAAGCATATGGGCAAAGTGCTTGGCATTGACCTGGGTACAACCTTCTCGGTGATGGCCGTCGTTATCGGCGGCGAACCGGTGGTATTGGAGAATGCGGAAGGCCAGCGTCTGACACCCTCGGTGGTGGCCGTCAACCCCAAGACGGGGGAGCGGTTGGTGGGCTGGCCCGCCCGCCGTCAGGCCATCGTCAACCCCGAGAACACCATCTTCTCCGTCAAGCGCCTCATGGGCCGCAAATATGATGACCCCTCGGTGCAGGAGGATATTAAGCGTCTGCCCTACAAAATCGTTCGGGCGGCCAACGGCGATGCCTGGGTAGAGATGGGGGGCAAAGCCTACGCCCCGCCGGAGATCTCGGCGATGGTGCTCATGAAACTCAAAGCCGATGCCGAGGCGAAACTGGGCGAGAAAGTTACCGAGGCGGTTATCACGGTCCCCGCCTATTTCAATGACGCCCAGCGCCAGGCTACCAAAGACGCGGGACGCATCGCTGGCCTGAATGTGCTCCGCATCATCAACGAGCCTACCGCCTCCGCCCTGGCCTACGGCCTGGACAAGCGGAAGGAGGCCACCATCGCCGTGTTCGACCTGGGTGGAGGCACCTTTGACATCACCATCTTGCGTCTGGGTGACGGCGTGTTTGAGGTCCTGTCCACCGCCGGCGATACCCACCTGGGCGGTGACGACTTTGACCAGGCCATTATGGACTGGCTCATTGAAGAGTTTCGCCGGGAGACGGGGATAGACCTGCGCAAGGACCGCATGGCCTTGCAGCGTCTGAAGGAGGCGGCTGAGAAGGCCAAGATTGAACTGTCCAATCTCACGCAAACGGAGATCAACCTGCCCTTCATCTCGGCCGACGCCAGCGGTCCCAAGCACCTGGTGCGCACCCTCACCCGCGCCCAGTTGGAACGGATGACCGCCCACCTGTTAGAGCGCCTGAAGGCACCTTGCCAGCAGGCCTTGGCGGATGCCAAACTGCGCCCAGAGCAGATTGACGAGGTCATTCTGGTGGGCGGCATGACCCGCATGCCTGCTGTGCAGGCCCAGGCGCGTAACATCTTCGGCAAAGAGCCGAACCGCTCTGTAAACCCCGACGAGGCGGTGGCCATTGGTGCTGCTCTCCAAGGGGCCGTGCTCAAGGGTGAGGTGCGGGACATCCTCCTGCTGGATGTAACCCCCCTCTCCTTAGGCGTGGAGACTTTGGGCGGGGTGTTCCATGTCCTTATCCCCCGTAACACGACCATCCCCACCTCCAAGTCGGAGGTGTTCACCACCGCCGACGACAACCAGCCGAGTGTGGAAATCCACGTGCTCCAAGGGGAGCGTCCTATGGCTCGGGACAACAAGTCCATCGGACGGTTCATCCTGGACGGTATCCTCCCTGCGCCCCGGGGCGTTCCGAAGATCGAGGTCACCTTTGACATCGACGCCAACGGCATTCTGACGGTATCGGCCAAAGACATGGCCACAGGCCGTCAGCAGAAGATGGTCATTCAGCCCTCTTCCGGCCTCACTAAGGACGAGATAGAGCGGATGATTCAGGAGGCCCAGCGTTATGCTGAGGAGGATCGCCGCCGCCGGGAGGAGGTGGACCTGCGCAACCAGGCCGATCAAACGGCCTATCAGGCCGAAAAACTCCTCAGGGAGCACGCTGAGCGCATCCCCAGCGATCTCGCCAAGCAGGTGCAAGACAAGATCAACGCCGTGCGGGAGGCTCTCAAGGGCCAGGATATCGCCTCCATACGGAGCCGTCTGGCCGACCTCTCGGCGGCTATGCAGCAGATCGGCCTCCGGATCTACCAGCAGGCGGGCACACCCCCACCGGGAGCTGGCCCATCGGGCCCTGGAGGTCCGCAGCCCCCGCCCAGTGGGACGGTGGAGGGGCAATGGCGGCCGGTGTAACTCCACCCCATTGACAGGCCTGCAGGCCTGGGCTATACTTGCCCCAAACAACTGAAGAGCGCCCTGCCGAGGGGGAGCCTGGTAGAGCCAGGCTGAGAGGGCGGCCCGTAATGCCGCCGACCCCACGAACCTGATCTGGGTAATGCCAGCGGAGGGAACCGGCTCGGATGAGGGGCTATTCCCATGCGCCGCTCGCCTCTGCTTGGCGGGCGGCGTTTTTGTGTGCCTGCGTCGGGAGGTCGTCCCTGGACAGTGCCTCTACACCTGTGGTGGCCCTTCACGAGGTCACCAAAACCTACGCCGTCAACGGCACACTGGTGCCCGTTCTGGACAAGGTCTCCTTCTCCGTCGCCCCGGGCGAGTTCGTGGCCATTTTGGGCCCCAGCGGATGCGGCAAGAGCACCCTCCTCAACATCATCGCCGGCCTGGAGGAGCCCACCGCGGGCACCATTGCCCTTTATGGTTGCCGGCCGCGCTCACGCCTGGGGCTGTCGGCCTATATGCACCAAAAAGACCTCCTTCTTCCCTGGCGCACCGTGGTGGACAACGCCATTTTGCCCCTAGAGGTGCAGGGGGTGCCCCGTGCCGAAGCCCGCCGCCGCGCCCTGGCGCTTCTGGAGACCTTCGGGCTGAAAGGGTTTGAGAAAGCGTATCCCTTCGCCCTATCGGGGGGGATGCGCTATCGGGTGGCATTTCTGCGCACAGTGTTGGCGGGGCGCTCCCTGGTGCTGCTCGATGAGCCGTTTGGCGCCTTGGATGCCCTCACCCGCGCCAGTTTGCAGGAATGGCTGGCGGATCTGTGGGAGACCTTACGCTTGACGGTGCTCCTCGTAACTCACGATGTGGAGGAGGCTCTTTTCCTTGCAGACCGCGTGCTGGTGCTCACCCCCCGTCCCGCCCGCGTGCAGAATGTGGTAGCGGTGGACCTCGCCCGCCCGCGCCGACGGGATGTGGTGGTCAGCCCTCCGTTCATCCGCCTCAAGGAGCAGGTTCTCGCTTTGATCGCCCAGACAGCATCGGGCCAGAGGGGGAAAGGATGATAGGGTGGTGGCGGGAATGGCTGACCGCCTGGGGCCCCCCCTTGCTATTGGTGGGGGCGTCCCTGGCTGTGTGGGAAGGTCTAACACAGGGGCTGGGGGTTCCCCGATGGCTTTTGCCACCCCCCACGGCCATCGCTCAAGAGTTGGTCAGGCGAGCAGACCTTTTGGCCCGGCACGCGTGGATAACCATCCAGGAGGTGATATTCGGCTTCGGGGTGGCGTTGTGCACAGGGATAGCGTCGGCCGTGGCCATTGCTCACTGGCGGGTTGCGGAGCGGGCGCTGTACCCTTTGGTGGTCGTTTCCCAGACCATCCCTATCATCGCCATCGCCCCCCTTTTGCTCATCTGGGTGGGGTACGACCTGCCCATGAAAGTCATCGTGGTGGCTATCATCTCCTTTTTCCCTATCACCGTGAACACCGTGGATGGCCTGCGCAGTGTGGACCCCGACCTGGTGAACTTGTTACGGACGATGGGGGCCCGGCGCTGGCAGGTGTTCAGCAAGGTGAGCCTTCCCTGGGCGCTCCCCTATCTGTTTTCGGGAGCGAAGGTGGCCGCCACTGTGAGTGTGATTGGGGCTGTCATTGGGGAATGGGTGGGAGCCAGCGCCGGCCTGGGGTGGCTGATGACCCAGGCTGTCCCCCGCTTCCAAACACCTTTGGTGTTCGCCATTTTGGTGGTCTTGGGGGGTATGGGTATCGCCCTTTTCCAAGCCGTGGTGTGGGCCGAACGCTTATGCCTTCCATGGCATTACAGCATGAAGCGTGAGGAGGCGTTGAAATGGCAGTCACTGTGAGGAAAGTTTTTTCTGGGCACAGATGGGGAGTGATGTGCCTTATTGTGGTGCTGGGGATAGCCCTCGCCACAGGATGTCAACGCGCCCCCTCTCTGACCAAGGTGCGTGTCGCTTTGGATTGGTATCCCTGGGCCAACCATGCCGGCCTGTTCCTGGCCCAAGAGAAGGGCTATTTCCGTGAGGAGGGTCTTGAGGTGGAGATATACACCCCCGCCGACCCCTCCACTGTGTTGCAGACCGTCGGGGCCGGGAAAGACGACTTTGGGATCAGTTACCAGCCCGATGTGCTTCTGGCCCGTGCGCAGGGGGTGCCAGTAGTGTCGGTGGCGGCATTGGTTCAACATCCCCTGAACTCGGTGATGGCCCTGCGGGATTCGGGTATTCAACGCCCCCGCCACCTAGAGGGGAAAAAGGTGGGCTATCCGGGCATCCCGCTGAATGTGCCTCTGCTCAAAAGCATGGTGGAGAAGGACGGCGGAGATTTCAGCAAGGTGGAACTGGTGAACATCGGCTTTGACTTGGTGCCCGCCTTGGCAGGGCGTCGGGTGGACGCTATTATCGGGGCCTATTGGGTGCACGAGTCCATCGTGTTGGAACAGCAGGGCTTTCCGGTGAACATTCTGCGGGTGGAGCAGTGGGGTGTGCCCGATTTTTATGAACTGGTGTTGGTTACCAACGAGAAGACCTTGGCAGAACGCCCCGACCTGGTGAAGCGCTTTCTGCGTGCCGTGGTCAAGGGATACCGGGACGCTTCCCAAGACCTCGCGGGGGCTGTCGACACCCTCGCTAAGGCCAGCCCGCAGGTGGATACCAAGGTGGAGCGGGAGGGCATCCGCCTTCTCGCCCCTTTGTGGCAGGATGCCCCCGCCTTCGGCTGGCAGACGGCTGAGCGGTGGACCACTTTCGCCACGTGGATGCAGACAACGGGGCTATTGGAGCGCCCAGTGGACGCCAGCAAGGCCTTTACCAACCGCTTCATCCAAGAGTTAACACGGGAACGCTAGGAGAAAACAGCATGGGCCTCTCCGACACCCTGCGCCAGAACTACCACGCCCTATGGGAGCGCATGGTGGAGCACCCGTTTGTGCAGGAACTGGGGCGGGACACTTTGCCCATGCTCAAGTTCCAACGCTACTTTCTGCAGGATTACCTGTTTCTTAAGTCCTTCGTAACCTTGCTGTCTCTGACGGTTGCCAAAGCCCCCGATTTTCCCACGAAGCGCCGTCTGGCGGGCTTCTTAGCCCAGGTTACCGACGGCGAGGAGGGCCTCTTTCGGCGTGCTTTCCGCCAGTGGGGTATCAGCGAGGCCCAGGTGGAGGCCACCCGTCCTCATCCGAAAGTCGCACCATACTTGGCATTTATGGAGCGCATCGCCTACAATAGCCCCTTTCACTATCAGATGACCCTATTGGCGGTGTCCGAGTGGACGTATTTGGACTGGGCACAACGGGTGGTGCATAGATATGGTTTGCCCAAGACCCCCATATATAGAGAATGGGTGGACTTGCATAGCAATCCCGCATTCACCGAGTTTGTGGGATGGCTCCGCCAGCGCCTGGATGCTTTAGAACCGAGCCTGGCTCCTAATGCGCGTCAGGGTGTGGCGGGCGTCTTCGCGGCGACCTTGCTGCACGAAATTCACTTCTGGGATGCCGCCTATGAGGACGAAAGGGCGTGAGACCCCCAAGGAGGGCCTATGACGCAGCGTGTCCCCGTTGCCATGACTATCGCTGGCTCCGACTCCGGAGGTGGGGCAGGCATTCAGGCCGACCTCAAGACCTTCGCCGCTTTGGGGGTCTACGGCACGTGCGTGATCACTGCCCTGACCGCCCAGAACACCCTACGGGTAACGGCCGTGCACGAGGTGCCCCCCGATTTCGTCGCTGCCCAAATAGATACCGTTGTCTCCGACATCCCTCCGAATGCCGTTAAAACGGGTATGTTAGCCAACGCCGCCATTATCGGCGTGGTGGCGCAGAAGGTGCGCGAATGGCGTCTACCAAACCTGGTAGTGGACCCGGTGATGGTGGCCAAAAGCGGGGACCGCCTTCTGCGCGAGGATGCTATCTCTGCTTTGCAAACGGTTCTGCTTCCCCTGGCGACGGTGGTTACTCCCAATATCCCTGAAGCCGAGGCCCTCACGGGAATGCCCATTGCCACCCTTTCAGAGGCGCGCCAGGCGGCGCAGGCCCTGGTGCAGATGGGGGCAAAAGTGGCCGTGGTGAAGGGCGGGCATCGGCGGGGGCCGGCCATTGATGTGGTCTACGACGGCCGGGAGTTCCATCTCCTACGCGCCCCCCGTGTAGAGACCACGAGCACGCATGGGACGGGATGCACCTTCGCCTCCGCTATCGCGGCGGGGCTGGCTCAGGGGATGCCACCCTTGGAGGCCATCCGCCGGGCAAAACGCTATGTAACCACTGCCATGCGGCGCGCCTTTCCCCTGGGGCGGGGGCACGGCCCCTTGCACCACTTCTATCGCTTGTGGCCCCTGCTCGAGAGGTGAGGTTTAGCCAGGTTGCCTTTGACCAGCCTCCGGGTTGACACACGCCGGCATGGGTTGGCCTTTCAGGCCCGCCAGCAGGTTGGCCACGGCCAGGTTGGCCATAGCCTTGCGGGTGGCGAAGCTGGCACTGGCGATGTGGGGGGTGATGATACAGTTGGGCAGGGTGAGGAGGGGGTCGTTGGGGGGGATAGGTTCCTCCTCCGTTACATCCAAGGCCGCCGCCCAAATGATGCCGTCCCGTAGGGCCTCATACAGCGCTTTCTGATCCACTACCTTGCCCCGTGAAGTGTTCACGAGCACGGCGGTAGGCTTCATAAGGCGCAGTTGGGGAGCACCGATGAGGTGGTAGGTTTGGGGGGTCAGAGGGGTATGCAGGGTTACAAAGTCACATTGTGGCAGGAGCGCTTCTAGGGTGGGCACATACTCCAGACGGTAGCGGGCCTCCTCTTCCGGGGAACGCCGAACAGAGTCGTAGTATAAGATGCGCATCTCAAACCCCTGGGCGCGTTTGGCCACTTCCAGGCCGATCTGCCCCAAACCCACGATGCCCAAAGTAGCCCCGTGCACATCTTGCCCCAGCCACCCCAACGGTTCCCAGGTGCGCCACTTCCCCTGACGCACATCCCTGTCCCCCTGCACCACCAGGCGGGCGGCGGCCATTAGAAGCGCCCAGGCGAAGTCTGCGGTGGTTTTGGTGAGCACACGGGGGGTATGGCCCACCAGAATGCCCCGCCGTGTAGCCTCTGGGATGTCAATGTTGTCATAGCCGACGGCCATATTGCTCACTACCCGCAGGCGGGGCGCACCATCCATCAGTTCCTTGTCGATGCGCTCAGTGAGGAGGGTCAGGAGGCCATCACAGTCCCGCGCCTCCCGAAGAAGGACGGGACGGGGGACAGGGGTGTCGCTGTCCCATACACTCACCTGGCACTCCTGGGCTAGGCGTTGCACGACTTCAGGAAAAAGGCGGCGGGTAACATAGACCTTTGGACGCTGCATACGGGCCTCCCGAGGGGGTTTTCTCAAATCGTAGCGGAAACCCTACTTCAATGCCACTACCAAGGGCGTCTTGACACCTTTGCCGAGGTGTGGTACAAAGGTTCTACATCCACTACATAGACCTGGTCAGGTGCCCCGCACGGGGAGAATAGGGAAGTGCGGTGCGAATCCGCCGCGGTGGCGCCACTGTGAGCGGGGTTTCCCCGGCTGATGGCCACTGTTGCCGAGGCAATGGGAAGGCCTCAGCACATCTCCTTGCCCCGCAAGCCAGGAGACCTGCCTGACCAGAAAAGGTAACCAACCTTCGCTCCAAAGGGGGTTGCCTATGGGTGCTGTTTCGAGTGGTCAGGGGCCCAGCCTCTCCCTTCCTGCGCATGGAGGGGGGCTGAAATGGCCCAGGCCTCTGTAGCCCGGACGGCTGACGGGGCGCCACTGGGTTTGGCGGTGCGGTTGGGGGTGGGTGGAGGGGCACTAGGCCTTATTCTGGTGGGTGTGGGCCTGGCGTCGCTGGCCGTCGGGCCAGTGGCTATTCCCCTCGCCTCTATAGGCGCCATCGCTCTTTCGCCTTTAGGCATAAGCCTGGAGGCCCCCGACCCGACCCACGAAGCCGTCCTGCTGCACCTGCGCCTGCCCCGCATCGTGGTCGGGGCATTGGTAGGGATGGCTTTGGCCGTCTCCGGGGCCACGATGCAAGGGGTTTTCCGCAACCCTTTGGCGGATCCCGGGGTGTTGGGCGTTTCGGCTGGGGCGGCGCTGGGGGCGGTGGTTGCTATCGCCACGGGGCTTGGACAACGGTTCACTTTGGGCTTGCCGTTGTGTGCCTTCACGGGGGCGATGGGGGCTATGCTGGCGGTATATGCCCTCGCTTGGCTGGGGGGCCGCCCATCCCCCACAACCCTTTTGCTGGCGGGGGTGGCCATCAGCGCCTTCCTGGGTGCGCTCCTCTCCTTTGTGCTCATGGCCCTGTCGCCGTATAGCGACGCCTTGCGGGGGGCGCTTTATTGGCTTCTGGGCGGGCTGGAAGGACGGGGCTGGCACCACGTCCGTTTGGCGTTCCCCTTTATCCTCGGGGGCACCGGCGTGATAGTGGGCTTGGCCCGGGAGCTGAACCTGCTCCTGCTGGGCGATGATCAGGCGCGCGCCTTAGGGGTGCGCGTGGGCGTGGTGCGGATGCTCCTTTTGACCCTCGCCTCGCTGGTAACGGGTGTGGCGGTGGCGGTGAGTGGGAGCATAGCCTTTGTGGGACTGGTGGTGCCCCATGCTCTGCGCCTGGTGTTCGGACCCGACAACCGCATCATTTTGCCCCTCAGTGGTTTAGCGGGTGCAGCGTTCCTCGTATTAGCCGATACTATCGCGCGGACGGCGGTTGCTCCCGCCGAGGTGCGGGTAGGGGTTATTACCTCCCTGGTGGGGGCACCCTTTTTCCTGTTCCTTCTGCTTCGGATGAAACACAAAGGCCACATAGGCTAGTCAGGAGGGTGGTATGCGCATCGGCACTGTGCTCGGGATGATGATCCTTCTGGCGGTGTGGATAGGGGCGTGTGCCCGTCCCGCAGCTCCTCCTACACCGACGCCGTCTCCTCCACCACGCCTTACACCGACCCCAATACCGACCCCGACACCGACCCCTATCCCAACTCCAACGCCCAATGCTTGGGTGGGTGTGCGGGGGATTGTGGATCCCACCAACTTCGGCTGGCCGCGGGAGGTAGAGGGCCTGAACGGACGGGTCCGCATCCCCTCCAAGCCCCAAAACATTCATCCCCTTTCGGGTGGTCTAGCGGAAGTCGTGTATTTGCTGGTGCCCCCGGAGAGGGTGCCATCCATTAACCAGGCGGCTCAAGACGCAACCTACTCTAATGTGGCCCACCTTGCCCAAAGAGCGCGAGGGGTCGGGTGGGAGCCGGAGGCTATCATCGCCCAGCGCCCTGAACTGGTGCTGGCCGCCCGCTTTGACCCGGCCAATCTGGTGCAAGCCATTCAGCGGGCGGGGGTGCCCATTGTGCAGGTGCCTCAACGCTATGAAGTGGAGGGTATCTTTGAGGATATCCTTTTCGTGGGGTACGTTCTGGGCGAGGAGGAGCGCGCCCGTCAGGTGGAGCGCCTTCTGCGGGCACGCCTGAAGGCGCTGGAAGACGCCATTCCCGCCGGGGCGCCGCGCCCCCGTGTGTTATCGGTATTCTCTTTCGGAGGTCAGATCTACGCTGCCGCCCGCGGCTCCATCGCCGGAATGATCATCGGTATGGCAGGGGGCATCAATGCCGCTGCCGAAGCGGGCATCACGCCGCCTGGCATCATTAGTGTGGAGAGCATCGTGTCGATGAACCCCGATGTCATCATCATTCCCCAGAAGGCAGAGGATGCGGAAGCCTTCCGTCAGCGCCTTTTGACGGATGCGGCTTTGGCCAATGTGTCCGCTATTCGCCATAAGCGCGTTTATCCCGTGCCGCCCAAGTACTTTGGGACCCTGAGCCCCTTCAACATTCGGGGGGCCGAAGAGGTGGCTAAACTGCTCTGGCCCGATGCGCTAGGCGGACGGGAGTTTCCTCCCCTACCGTTGATGGAGCCCCGCACTGCCCTGCTGGTGCCTTCAGGGAGGTAGGTCGTGGCGATAAACGCTCCTGCGTTGGAAGTGCAGGGGGTGAGCGTCCAAGTTCAGGCTCGCCTGCTCTTGGAGGAGGTGAGCCTGCGGGCGGGGCGCGGGGAGTTCATCGGCCTCGTGGGGCCGAACGGCGCAGGCAAGACGACCCTTCTGCGGACGATTCTGGGCATCTTGCGCGCCCAGAAGGGAGCCATTGTGCTGGACGGTCAGGCCTTGAGCAGTCTGTCCCCCCGTGAGGTGGCGCGCCGGGTGGGCTATCTGCCTCAAGGGATTCCCGACACTTTCTCTTTCACGGCTTTAGAAGTGGTGCTCATGGGGCGCTACCCCCATCTGGGGCCATTCCAGGTGGAAGGGGAACGGGATAGGCAAATAGCCCTGGAGGCTATGCGCCAAACGGAGACCGAGGCCTTTGCCCAGCGTGCTGTAACTACTCTATCGGGGGGGGAGCGCCAGCGGGTGTTCCTTGCACGGGCTTTGGCCCAGCAGGCCCCGCTGCTGTTGCTGGATGAACCTATCGCCAACTTGGACATCCAGCACCAGGTGAAGGTCATGGGGATGGTGCGGGCGATGGCGGAGCACGGGCTGACGGCTATTGCCGCAGTGCACAATCTCGAACTGGCGGCGGCCTATTGCCACCGCCTGGTGGTCCTGCAGCGGGGTCGGGTCGTTGCCGACGGTTGCCCCCAACATATTCTGACGCCAGACCTGCTCCAACGCGTTTTTGGAGTTACAGCCCTGATCTACCAGGACCCCGCAACCCAACGATTAGTGGTAACGCCTACTGACACGATGCGCCCACGGGCGGAAAAGGGCCTGCGGGTGCATGTGGTCTGTGGAGGGGGGAGCGGGGCCCACCTCCTCTACCTGCTATGGCGGGAGGGCTACATGGTAACCGTATGCCCTCTCGGGGAAGGCGATACGGATCGGGTGGTCGCCTCCGCGTTGGGTATCCCTTTTATCCCCATCCCCGCCTTCAGCCCAGTGGACGACCAGGCCCATGAAAGGCATGAGGAGCTTGTTGCCCAAGCGGATGTGGCTGTGCTGTGTAGCGTGCCCTTCGGCCCCAACAACCTCCGTAACTTACAGGCGCTGGGAGGGGCACGACGCTTCATCTCTATAGAGGACGGCCTGTTCGCCACCCGGGATTTTACTGGGGGTGTGGCGGAGCGGGTTTTCCAGAGCCTTACACCCACCGCACGATGTAGGTCCCCTCGGGATGTGCTGACTTTTTTGCAGCAGTGGGAGGGGGCGCCTGCACCCGTAGGGAACGCGGGGGGTGCGTGCTAAAAAGGGGCACCGAGTCCCCTGCGGTGTGCGTGTGCGTATGCCCTAGCGCTTGACCCCCAGTTCGTCCTCCACCTCGCCGATGGCCACATCCAAAACGTGGCAGATAGCATCCACCTCGGACTTGGTGATGCACAGAGGCGGCGAAAGGGAGATGACATCGGTGTAGGGGCGCAGGTAAAGGCCCTCCCGCAGGAACTTGCTGTAGAAGCGGTCGCGCAGGTTGGCCTCCGGGGGCCAGCGCTCTTTGCTCTTACGGTCGCGCACCAGTTCTATACCTGCCAGAAGGCCTTTGCCCCGCACATCGCCGATAATGGGGTGGCGCTCCTTCAGGTCCTCCAGTTGCTCGAGCAGGTAGCGCCCCATGCGTGCCGCGTTCTCCACCAGTTTCTCTTTCTCCAGGATCTCCAGGTTCTTCAGGGCCGCTGCGGCCGCGACAGGGTGACCGCCAAAGGTGAGGATATGGCGGAACTGGGTTTTCTCGGAGCCGATGAAGGGTTCCACGATCTCCTTACGGGCGATGACCGCACCCATCGGGATATAGCCCGAGGTGATGCCCTTAGCCACGGTCATAATATCGGGCTGGATACCCCAGTGCTGGATGCCGAACCATTTGCCCGTGCGCCCGAACCCACAGATGACCTCGTCCACGATGAGGACGACGCCGTACTTATCGCAGATCTCGCGGATGCGGGGCCAGTATTCATCGCCCGGCACGGCGACACCTGGGGGTGCGGCGATAGGCTCCCCGATGAAGGCGGCAACGGTCTCGGGGCCGTGAAAAAGGATGAGGTCCTCCACCGCCTTGGCGCACTTCTCGGCGCATTCGGAGGGGGATTTGGCCCCGAACTCGCAACGATAGGGCAGGGGTTGGGGTGCATACAGCATCCCCGGATAGGCGGGCTCATAATCGGAACGGCCGGCAGCAGCCCCCATCCCGCCTCCCAACCACATGGCAGCACCCGTAGCCCCGTGGTAGGAGTGCTTGCGGGAGATGATCTTGTAGCGCCCCCGTTCGCCCCGCCGCACATGGTAGGCGCGGGCCAGTTTGAGAGCGGTCTCCACGGCTTCGCTTCCCCCGCTTACAAAAAAGCAGCGGGTGAGGTTCGGGGTGATTTGGGCGAGTCTCTCCGCCAGCAAGATGGTGGGCACGGTGGTGGTGCCGGCAGGATGGTATGTGAGTTTGAGCATCTGCTGATAGGCGGCGTCGGCCACCTCTTTGCGCCCGTAGCCGATGTTCTTGAGCCAAAGCCCCGCGAGGCCGTCGATATACTCCTTCCCGGTGATGTCCTTGACCTTAACCCCGTGCCCCTCGACAAAAATGCGTGGTTCCCCCTTTTCGGCCATCTCCGAAGGCTCTCTTAAGTAGATCCACAAATACTCCAAAGCGGTGCGACGCAGATGTTCTGCGTCCATCTGGTACTCGGGAAGGGTTGCAGTTTCTGCAACGGGGCCCCTCCGCGTGGGACGGCGTGCCATACCCCCTCCTTGCGTAGTCTGTGCCGGACTTGTGGCTTATGTTACACTCTCCTTCGCCTTCTGTCCAGGGCATGGTATAGTTTATGGACAGCCCCTTGAAGGGGATCAGAGGGGGCGGGGGGATTGTGCCCACCGTGCACGAGGTGAAAAACGGTTTTCAAGAAGGTCAAGGTGTGTGGGCAGGCGCGGGTGCTCGGAAGGTGGGGGTGGTGGTCTTCCAGCGAAGCGTGGAGGGAGGCCTGCGATATCTGCTTTTGCAACGCCCCGCCCGTAAGGGGGGATGGTGGACACTCATCACCGGCAGTGTGGAGGCGGGGGAGACCTTTGCCCAGGCCGCCTGTCGGGAGACACGGGAGGAGACAGGGATTGAAACCTTCCTTACGATGGTAGACCTTGGCTATACCCACACCTTTCATGCCAGAGGGCGCACATATATAGAGCCGTACTTCGCTCTGGAGGTGCCTGCCCAGAGCACCGTCCGTCTCAGTTTTGAGCATGTGGCGTATCGTTGGGCGACCCTGGAGGAGGCCGTCGGCCTGGTGCACTGGCCTCATTGGGCGGAGGTGCTGCGCCTCACGGCACAGAGAGTTGCGTCAGATTCCTGAAGGTCTATGCGCGTGGATGCCCATACCCACATCCTCCCTCCCTCAGTCCAGAATCTACGGGCCTATTGGGTTGAGCGGGATGCAACCTTCGCCCAGCTGTTTGCTCACCCCCGCGCCCGCATGGCCGGGGTGGAAGACCTCCTCGCAGCCCTGGACAGTGCCGAGATGCATAGGGCGGTGGTGGCAGGAATGGGGTGGACAAACTTGGCTCTTGCTCGCCAGTGCAACGACTATATTTTGGAATCCTATGCCCGTTGGCCCCAGCGCCTTATCCCCTTTATATCGATCAACCCCCTATGGGGTGAGGAGGCTTTGCGGGAGGTGGAGCGGTGTGCTCAGGGTGGGGCACGGGGTGTCGGGGAACTGCACCCCGACCCCCAAGGGTGGTGGGACACGGACGCCGATGCTTATCTGCAAGCGTTAGCGAGTCTCCTGCGCCAGTATCGCCTTATCCTCCTAGTGCACGCTTCGGAGCCGGTGGGCCACCTTTACCCAGGCAAGGGGAAGACCACCCCCGACCGCCTCCTGCACATTCGTCGCGTTTTTACGGGCATCCCTATCGTGTTTGCCCATATGGGGGGCGGATTGCCCTTTTACACCCTGATGCCCGAGGTAGCCCAGGCGCTACAAGACACCTATTTTGATTCCGCTGCGACTCCCTTCCTCTATACCCCGCGTGTGTATCGGAGTGTGGTAGACCTGGTGGGCGTGGAGCGTGTCCTTTTCGCCACCGATTTCCCCTTGTTGGGCTATCCCCGTGCCCTGCGCCACTTGGCGGAAGGGGGCCTTACACCCCAGGAACAGGCTCTCGTGCTCGGCGGTAATGCTTACCGCCTCTTGCATTCCCACGAGAGTAAGTGAGCCCTCATCTCGCCCCAACCCTTGCCGGCCAAGAATGCTATCATCCTTTTTAGGAGAGTAGGGGATGGGTGAGACCTTGCGCCTCTTTGTCGCTCTGGAACTCCCCGAGGCTGTCCAGCAGGCTCTGGCCTCGGTATGGACACCTCTGCGCAGGACGGAAAGGATGGTGAAGTGGGTAGATCCCGAGGGCATCCACGTGACCCTAAAGTTCCTTGGCGATGTGCCCGTTGAACGGCTTCCGATGCTCACCGAGCAGCTGAGCAGGGCTGCCCAGGCGTGTGGACCCCTGGCGTTTCGGGTGTCCAGGGTGGGGGCCTTTCCCTCCCTGGCTGCCCCACGGGTGCTATGGGCGGGCCTGGAAGGGGATCTGGAGTCGCTAGGTCGGCTGCAGCAGGCTGTGGAGCACGGCACCGTCTCGCTCGGTTTCCCCCGGGAGGAGCGTCGCTTCACCCCCCATCTGACCATAGGGCGCGTGCGGGAGGGCCTGCCGCCCCACGAGCGCCGGCGTATCGGGCAGGCCTTCGGACAGGTGGATCTGCCCCCCGACCTTTCCTTCGGCGTGGGGCGCTTGAGCCTAATGCAGAGTACCCTCACCCCCCAGGGGGCCCGTTACCGCTGCCTGAAGACCTGGCTCCTGGGTCAATCCCGCTCCACCTAGGGGCAGGCACAGCCGTATCTTGCTATCATGGTTTTCAGACGCGGAGAGCGCAAGGCGCCGAATGCCTTTATCCACCGCCCTTCTCACCCGTTTAGAGGCTCTGGCACAACGCATGGAGGCGCTGGAGCGGGAACTGGCCACGCCGCACGTGGCTCAAGACCCCCAGCGCCTTTCGGCATTGGCCAAGGAGCGGGCGTCTTTGGAAGAGGTGGTGGGCTTGTACCGCTCCTATCAGCGTGTTCTCAAAGACCTCGGCGAGGCCCGCGCTTTAATGCGGGAGAGCGAGGACGAGGCCTTACGCACCCTGGCCAAGGAGGAGTCCCAGCGCTTGGAGCAGGAGCAGGAGCGCCTGGAGCAGTCTCTGCGCCTTGCTCTTCTGCCTCGCGACCCCAACGACGAGCGGGATGTGTTCGTCGAGATTCGGGCAGGAGCCGGTGGGGAAGAGGCAGCCTTGTTTGCCGCCGATCTGTTCCGTATGTATGAACGCTATGCCCAGAGGAAGGGGTGGAAGGTCAGCGTGGTTGACCGCAACGAGACGGGCTTGGGTGGCTTTAAAGAGATTATCTTTGAAGTGCGGGGCAAAGGGGCCTACAGCCACCTGAAACACGAGTCAGGCGTGCACCGTGTGCAGCGGGTGCCGGTCACCGAAGCCAGTGGACGCATCCACACCTCCACCGTGACGGTGGCTGTGCTCCCCGAGGCGGAGGAGGTGGATGTACACATCAACCCCGAGGACCTGCGCATAGAGACCTTCCGCGCCGGCGGACACGGGGGACAGAATGTGCAAAAGGTTGAGACCGCCGTGCGTATCACCCATATCCCCACGGGCATCGTGGTCTCCTGCCAAGAGGAGCGCTCCCAATACCAGAACCGCCAGCGGGCCTTGCAAATTCTTCGGGCACGGCTTTACGAACTGGAGCGTCGGCGGCGTGAGGAGGAGGTGGCCGCCCAGCGCCGTCTGCAGGTGGGTACGGGCGAGCGCGCCGAAAAAGTGCGCACCTACAACTTTCCCCAGGACAGGGTAACCGATCACCGCGTCGACCTAACGGTGCATAACTTGCAGGCTGTCCTAGATGGGGAGCTAGACCCCCTCATTGACGCCTTGATGGCTCGGGAGCAGGCCCAGCGTTTGGAGCAAGTGTTAGCCTCTGCGCCTGCCCCTCCCGACGGGTGATAATGCCCTATACGACGGTTCGCCAGGCCTGGGCACACCTTCGCCGAGCCCTGGAGGACATCGGCTCACCTGATGCACCACGCGAGGCGGAACTACTCCTAACGGCCTCCTTGGGATGGGATACGGCTCGTCTGCTTGCCCACCCGGACGCTTGGGTGCCACCAGAGGTTCGGGAACGTCTTTTCGCCTGGCTGGCGCGCCGCTGGGCCCGGGAGCCGGTCCCCTACATTCTGGGGGAGTGGGAGTTTTACGGTCAACGCTTGGAGGTCTCGCCAGCGGTCATGGTGCCCCGCCCAGAGACCGAGGCCCTTGTGGAGTCCGCCCTTGCCTGGGCGGGAAAGCATTTCCCTAATGGGCGAGGCCTGCGAGTGGCGGACATCGGCACGGGGTCAGGGGCTATCGTTATAGCCCTGGCTTTGCACCTCCGCCACGCCGTTTTTTACGGAGTAGACGCTTCTGCCCCGGCCTTAGAGGTGGCGCGGCGCAATGCCCGTCGCTGGGGAGTGGAGGAGCGCATCGTGTTCGTCCACGGAGACTTGGCCCAGCCCCTCCCCTGTCCTGTCCATCTCATCACAGCCAACCTCCCTTACATCCCCTCGCCCCGCCTCGCCCATCTGCAGCCAGAGGTGGCTCGCTGGGAGCCGCGCATGGCTTTGGACGGAGGGCCTGATGGTACTGCCCTGCAGCGCCGTCTCCTCACTCTGGTGCAAGAGAAGTTGTGCAGCCCGGGACTTTTGCTCTTGGAGATGGACCCGGAGCAAGCGTTCCTGTTGCAGGAGGAGGCCCAACGCTATCTCCCTGGTGCCATGATTGCTTTTGACACCGATGCTGCTGGCACCTGCCGGGTGCTCCGGGTAGAGAGGGGGAGTTAGCGTTTCTTCCCGGCCGGCTTAATGACCAGCACCGGTACCCCTGCCTGGCGAATGACCGTTTCGGCGACACTTCCGAACACCAGGCGGCTTAGGCCACTACGCCCGTGGGTGGAGATGGCGATCAAATCGGCCTGCCCCTCTCGGGCGGCGGCCACAATTTCCTCCCCCGCATCTCCCCGTCGCACCTGGGTGGAGACCCGGAGACCTTTGCGGCGCAGGCGCTCAGCGGTGTGCTCCAGATACGCTTTGGCCCGCTCTACTTCGGCCTCCATAGCCTTGGTCAGGGCCTCAATGTGGGCGGGGGGGTAGGGGCCGACATCTGGTCCTCCCGCCAGACCCATATTGAGCACCTGGTTCACGAGGGGCACCACCTGCACCAGTGCCACCTCCGCCTGACAGAGAGAGGCGAGGGTCTCGGCGTGAGGAAGGACCTCCTCGGCTAAAGGCGAGCCGTCTAGGGGCACAATAATACGCTTGTATGCTCCCATTATCCCTCCTTGTAATGCCTATGCCCATGTAGGATACCGCATCGTTTCGCGCAACGCGCCGATGCGGAGAGATGCGCCCCGGCAGATTCATCTCGGCCGAGGGGAGTGGCTCCCTTCCGCTTGGGTTCCTGTGTCTTTTTCACTGGGAACTTCCGCGGACACGGAGAGGGGCACTGCAAAACTGAAGGTACAGCCGCGCCCCGGATGGTTGACAACCCATATGCGTCCCCCGTGCAGTTCTACCATCCCTTTGGCGATGCTTAGCCCGAGCCCTGTTCCACTCGTGGATGTTTCGGAGGGTGCAGAGCGGGGGTGCCGATATGCTTCAAACAGATAGGGTAAATCCTCCGCTGGAATGCCCCCACAGGAATCGCTCACGCTGACGACAGCATCGTCCTGCTCGCGTCCCAGGCGAAGGGTGATAGTGCTCCCCGCAGGGGAATACTTGTGGGCGTTGCTCAAAAGGTTCACGAGCACTTGTACGAGGCGTCGGCTGTCTACTATGCCGACCATAGGCTCGGGGGGCATATCTACCACCAGGCGCTGGCGCTTGGCTTCGAGGGAGGGCGTGATGATGTGGACCGCCTCCTGAACCACTTCTTGCAAAACCGTGGGAGATCGCTCCAGGGCCAGCTGTCCACTGCGCACCTTCGCGAACTCCAGCAAATCATTAATCAACTGCTCCAGTGTGCGCACACTCCGCTCCACATTGTTCAGCAGGCGGCTGCGGGCTGGGGAGGTGGGAGTAGGCTCGGTCTCCTTCAGAAGGCCCAAGGCCGCCTTAACACTGGTAACAGGCGTCTTCAACTGGTGGGAGATCATCCCCAGGAAGTCGGTTTTCATCTTGTCCAATTCCTGCAGGCGCTTGACCTGCTCCCGTTCCAGGGCAAACAGGCGGGCATTTTCCAACGAGATGGCGACTTGCTGGGCCACGGTGAAAAGCATGTCCAGTTCCGCCTGGCTGTAGCGCTCCCGGCCTTGGCGCGGCCCCAGGGCCAGCACCCCGGTCAGCCCGCTGGGGGTGCGGAGGGGAATCAGAATGCGCACATCCCACTCCTGCAGTTTTCGCCGTTCCTCTGGGGGCGTGGTGTGCAGGGCAGGGAGGGTATCAATGTGCCGTCGCCAGAGGATGCGCCCCTCGTGTGCCAGCCAGCGCACCACAGGGGAGGTGGCGGAAAGGGACGGCCCTTCCCCCTGCACGGGGGCGAAGTCCCCTTTGGGTGTGGGGAACAACAGCCAGACCCCTTGCGCACGGAGGGCGATGCGAATAATCCGTGTCAGGCTTTCCACCAAGTGGGGGAGGTCCACGATGCTCTGGGAGGTAGCGGCGAAAGTGCGTAGCAGGCGCAGATAGTCATACCGTCGGCCATACAGCCAGCGGTCGGCCACCTCTTGCAAGTAGCGCTGCAAGGGCTGAAAGGCCAGAGCCAGGACAAACAGCAGCAGAATTTGAATGGCGAAGGAGAGCCCCACCTGGCGCGCCAGCCACCGGCTTACTGCCAGTAACACCAGCAGGTATAGGCCGGCCACGGCTGCACTCGTGAGGAGATAAACTGCCCCCCGCTGGGCCGCCACTTGCAGGTCCAGTAAACGGGTGCGCATCACAGCGATGGCGGTAGCAATGCTAAACAGGAAGTATCCCACCATACCCAGGGGTATTGTCATAACCCCTACAGCGGTTAGATAGTCGGTTGCGATGCCGGCTAAAGCAACCACAGCCCCCACACAGAGGTACAGATACCGATTGCGTTCATCCACCGCCTCGGTCTGCTGATAGGCGGAGAGGAGGACCGCCATCCCCGCTACCACCACCAGTTGATGAGCCACCATCCAAGGCACAAAAAGGGGGCCGCCCACAGGCCCCCATCCGGAGGTGTGAAAAACGACGCCCTGCACCACCCAAGGACTGGGGCCCAAAGCGGACAAAACGGCCAAAAGGCCATACAGGGGCCAAACCTGCGCCACACGGGTGATACGCCTTGTGAGCAGGAGCACAAAGTGAAGCCAGGACACCCCAATAATCGGGAAGAAGGCGAAGGCGACCCGTTGCCACAAGAGGGCACTCTCGTTTGAAGGGCTTGCCCGCACAGCGAAAATGAATAGAGACCAAAAAGCCATCGCTCCCAGGAAGAGGGCGAAAAGGTAATATAAACCCGTCTTGCGGGGAGCGCGCAAGACCATGAGGAGGAGAGTGACATTAAGGGCCAGCGTTACAGCCGGGGGGGTTAAGTAGAGAATGCTGCGCAACCACATACGGCCTTACTGCAAGCCGGGTCGCTTGGGCTGCGGGCTCACGAGTTGGCATATGCACACGCCCACTCTCTCCTGCCTGAAGAATGGCTCACACAAACAAGCTACCCCAGGAAAAAAGACGAGTCAAGGTGCTTTGCCACACACAAATCAGCAATTCCGCTCCCCCATTCAGTTTGTGGCGGCAAGGCGGTATTGAGAGGTTAAGAAGGTCCTCCCTCAGGGCGCGGCATATTCTCTCTAGAGCCGTTCTCTGCTGGCTTAATGAACTTGTAGCCCGCCTTCCATTCGGTTACGATCATTCGCGGCTGTTGAGGGTCATCCCCCAATTTTTGGCGCAGGTGCTGGATGTGTACTTTGAGGTAGTTGGAGGCATCCGCATATTCGGGACCCCACACTTTGGTCAGTATCTCCTGATGAGGCACGACCTTGCCCGCATTTTTCACCAGAAGAGCCAAGATATTGAACTCGGTGGGGGTGAGTTTGACTCGTCGTCCCTCTACCCACACCTCTCGGGCAGCAAAGTCCACCTTCACCCCACCCGCTTCGAAGGTGGTCTCCTCTGCGGGAGCAGGGGTAGCGCGGGCGCGACGCAACACCGCCTGCACCCGCGCCATCAGTTCTATGTGGCTGAAAGGTTTGGTAATGTAATCGTCGGCCCCGGATTCCAGGGCTCGGGCGATATCGGTGTCGGCGTCCCGCACGGTTAACATAATGATAGGCACCTGAGAGACAGCCCGGATCTGCCGTAGCACCTGGAAGCCGTCCATAACGGGCAAGCCCACATCCAGGATGACCAAATCGGGCGCTTCTTCTTTCAGCAAGCGCAAACCTGTGGGGCCGTCCGATGCCGAAAGCACCGTGGTCCCCGGCCACCGCAGTTCAAAGCAGAGGGAGACGACCTCTACAACTTCGGGCGTATCGTCTATGACCAGCACCTTCATGGCTGTCATGGTCATTGTAGCACATGAAAACTGCCCTCGCGGGCAGAGTGATGCGAGCGCCCCCCTATCGTATGCCCGAATCTATGGGGATCAGGTGCGGGGATGGAGCAAAGCCATAAGGGTGTTGATATCCGCCAAAGTCTCCACACTATCCACTTTCTGCGCTACTGCCTCGACCTGTTGAGGGGGAAGCACCCCTCGGGCGCAGTCCTGGAACTTCTCCATTAAGTCCCGGTGGGAGAGGGGGCGTTGCGGGGTGCCCCGAGATACCTCGGCCATACGGGACAGAATGCGTCCATCGTTCAGGTGCACCTCCACCCGGGCACGGATGCGGGCAAAGCCCAGGGCCTCCAGTTCCGGGTCCAGGTAAGCCTCCACCTTCGAGAGGAAGTCCTGCACCTCACGACTCTGGACCACCTCATCCCGAAACTCTTGGAGACCTGCCTGCCTCCGCAACACTAAGATGCCCAGCATAAAGGGGATGGAGAACTTGGCTTGCAGGGCGTTCTGGGGGCGGGCATAGCGGAGAGCGGACAATACATTGCTTGTGGTGCCCAGGCGTATCTTGGCCACCTGCTGGGGGCGCAGGTCGTGCTCCAGCACCAAGTCCCGCAAGGTGTCCATGGCCGGGTGCAGGAGGGAGCCACAGGGGTAGGGTTTCACCGAGACGCCCGGGTCCAGGATGGCCCAGGGGCTGCCCAACTTCCCCGTCAGGAACTGGGGATCAGCCCCACCTCCCGCTACCTGAAAATAGCCCCACGGGCCGTCCAGAGCATTGGGGTCGGCGGTGAAGCCCAGGGAGGCCAACCGCGCAGCGATGAGGCCGTTCTGAGCGGCGGCTCCCGCGTGGTAGGGCTTGGTCATGGTGCCGAAGTTGGCACGAATGCCCGAGGCTTTGGAGGCGGCAATGCCCAGGGCCATGCGGGTCTGCTCGGGGTTCAGGCCCAACAGCACCGCCCCCACGGCTGCGGCCCCGAAAGTGCCGAAGGTGCCGGTGGAATGGAACCCTTGCTGGTAGTGGCGAGGGTGGATGGTCTCTGCCAGTTTGCACTCCACCTCGAAGCCAATGCAGAAGGCGTGAAGCACCGCCTGCCCATTGGCCGCCAGTTCCTGCCCTAAAGCCAAGGCTGCGGCCAGTACAGGGACAGTGGGGTGGGTCAGCAACCCATACACCCTGCTGGGATGCGAGGCCAACTGGGTGTCGTCGTAGTCTAGGGCGTGTCCGCTGACGCCGTTGGCCAGGGCAGCCAGTTCGGCGTGGGTGGTCATACTGGTACCGATGACGGTGGAGCGCCCGGGTGTCCCCAGCCCTTGCAGGTACCGTTGGAGGATAAGGGAGCAGGGCTCGGTGGAGCCCGCCACCATCACCGCCAGTCCATCCAACCAGCACCGTTTCGCCTCCTGGCGAACGGCAGTGGGCACCGCCTCCCAAGGGGTGGTGCAGATGAACTGGACCACCTGGCTGGTGAGGGTGCTGTCAGGGGTAGGGGCGTGAGCCATCCAGTGCCTCCCTTTATGGAATTTGCATGGTTCATATAATATACTGGCTTGTAATCCCTTGCGCTGAGGTGCATGCAGTGGAGGGAGGTGTAGAGTGGACAGCCGACCAGGGGGATGGAAGCGTGTGCTCTGGGGAAAACAGGCTCCAGTCGTCTGGGCCGTTGTGGCGTTGGGGGTGCTGGGTGCTCTGCCTGTGGTGGCGGGTCTGACCGTGTTGGCCCAGGTGGGTGGGCCATATGAGGTGCGATCCAGTGTCGTGGGTGCAGGTGGGGGGAACAGCACAGGGGGGCCTTTTTCTCTGCAGGGTACCATTGGCCAAGTGGACGCAGGCCAGATGGTGTCGGGGACTCTAGAGGTGCGCGGCGGATTCTGGCCACGGGTTACTCTCCCTACACCGACGCCCCCACCACCCCCTCCCAAGCCCTCCGGGGCTGACCTGGCTGTCTTCAAGTCTGCCAGCCCCGACCCGGGGCGTGTTGGCCAGAGCCTCACCTATACCATCCTGGTAACCAACGCCGGCCCCGGCGTGGCCACGGGCGTGCTCCTAACCGATACCCTTCCCAGCACGGTCAATCTGGTGTCCATAAGTGCGAGTCAAGGTTCCTGTATCGGCGTAGGGAGTGTAACCTGCAACCTGGGCAACATAGGGGCGGGGTTTAGCGCCTCGGTAACCATTGTGGTGCAGCCTACGGCGGCGGGGAAGGTGAGCAATACCGTGCAGGTGTGGACCTCCACGCCTGATCCCCAGACCAGCAACAACCAGGCGACCATCACCACCACCGTGAACCCCTAGGGGAGGAAAAAAACCTGGGGGTGGGGATAGTGTTCCCACCCCCAGTGCGGCGCATCGGGGAGCGTTCTCTACCCCGCTGGGCTGGGCGCGGTGAAACCCTCCATAGCCAGGAGGCGATTGAGGGCGTTGGCATAGGCGCGGGCGCTGGCCACCAGGATATCGGTGGACGCACCCCTCCCTGTGTACACACGCCCATTGTGTTCCACGCGGACCGTTACATCGCCCATGGCATCTAGGCCCTCCGTGATGGAGCGGACGCTATATTCCACCAGTTTGGGCTTGAGGCCCACCACCTGGGCGATGGCGTTGCACACCGCGTCCACGGGGCCGTTGCCGGTGGAGGTCTGCACCCGCACCGTGCCATCGGGGCCGGTCATGCGCACCGTGGCGGTAGGCACATCGGCGGTGCCGGTGTGCACCTGCACATGATCCAGGGAGAAGGCGACCGTTTCCCCCACCCGCCGATGCTCCGCCATCAGAGCCTCCAAGTCCCGATCGGTTACCTCGGGTTTGCGGTCGGCCAGGGCCTTGAAGTCCTGGAACACCTTGTTCAGCTCCTCCGGCGTGAGTTTGAAGCCCAGGGCCTCCAGGCGCGCCTTGAGGCCGGCCCGTCCACTGAGTTTGCCCAGGACGATCTGGCTGGCCTGGGGCCAACCAATGTCGGCGGGATCCATAATCTCGTAGGTCTGGCGCTCCTTGAGCACTCCGTCCTGGTGGATCCCCGAGGCGTGGCGGAAGGCGTTCAGGCCCACGATGGCCTTGTTGGGCTGAATGGGGAAGCCAGTGACCTCACTCACCAGCCTGCTGGTCGGATAAATCTCCCGCGTGTTGATGCCTGTGGTTACCCCGAAGTAGTCCTTGCGGGTGTGCAAGGCCATGATGATCTCCTCCAGGGAGGCGTTGCCCGCCCGCTCGCCGATGCCGTTGATGCACCCCTCCACCTGGCGCGCCCCGGCCTTGATGGCCGCCAAGGAGTTAGCCACGGCCAGGCCCAGGTCGTTATGGCAGTGGACACTCACCACCGCCTTATGAATGTTGGGCACGCGCTCAAAGACGCTGCGCACCAGTGCGGCGAACTCGGCTGGGATAGCATAGCCCACAGTGTCGGGGATGTTCACGGTGGTCGCCCCGGCCTCTATGACGGCTTCAAAAAGGGCATAGAGGAATTCGGGCTTGGTGCGGGTGGCGTCCTGGGCGGAGAACTGCACATCCGAGCAGTACTTCTTTGCCCGCCTTACAGCCTCCACCGCCATCTGCATGACCTCTTCCCTGTCCTTGCGCAGCATGTGGAGCATGTGAATGTCCGAAGTGGACAGGAACACGTGAATGCGGGGGTGGGCGGCCTCTTTCAACGCCTCCCATGCTTGGTCCACATCCTGGGGGTGGGCGCGGGCTAAAGAGGCGATGATGGGCCTGCGCACCTCTCGGGCAATGGTCTGTACTGCCCTAAAGTCGCCCGGGGAACTGGCGGCGAAGCCCGCCTCGATCACATCCACTCCCAGACGGTCCAACTGTTTGGCGATCTCCACCTTCTCCTCAACGGTCATGCCAGCCCCGGCAGCCTGCTCGCCGTCGCGCAAGGTCGTGTCAAAGATGATGACGCGGTCTACCATGTCTCTCCTCCTGATGTGTGGTGAAGGTCTTGCACAGGGTATGCCTCGTCCGACGCACGGGAGAAGGCAAAACCCAAAAAGGGGAAAGTAAGGGGAGAGGACGGCCTACGGCCGCCCGAGGGCTAGAGGAGAATAGCGCAGTGCGCCCAGGGAAGCCCTGCCATGACCCCCCTGTGGCGGCGAACTGCGCTGGGGACCTCCTGGTGGATGCTATGAACAGCCATCGCTAACTACACTACCATCAACACCGGCATCTGTCAATAGGGGGCCCGGGCTCGCCTGTCCATCCCCCCTCCTGGGGAGGAGGGTGCTCTCCCCCTGGTGGCGAATGAGTGCCACCAAGGCGCTGGCCACATTGGGACCTTGCCCGAGATCTAGAAGTTCCCCGCCAGCCACCGCCGTTCAAAAAGCACCTTGGCCCAGTGCCACCACCAAGCGGGGGGACGGAGGCGGATGTTGGGGAAACCCTCTTGAGTGTAGAAGATGCCCGACACGAAGCCCGCCTTGCCATAGCCCGTCTCCAAAAAGCAGGCCCCGTAGCCGTTGAACTGGGCCTGTTGGCCTCCCGCGATGGCGGACACCAGGTTCCGGGCGACGATTTTCCCCTGGGCGTGGGCGAACACCCCCGCCTTGGGAAGGGCAAAGCCCGTGGGAAGAGGTATGATGGTCACATCGCCCAGCGCATAGACATTCGGATGCTGAGTGCGGAGAGTGCCTTTGTCGACGGGCACCCAGCCCCTCTGATCGGTGAGGCCGGCGGCGCGCACCACCGCCGGCGCCTGATGGGGCGGGATAGCGATAAGCAGGTCGTATTCGGCCTGGGCACCGTTTTCAAAGGTGAGCACCCGCTTGTCGGGGTCCACTTTCGTCCAGCGGTGGCCTGGGACGAAGCGAATATTCCTCTGCTGGAGCATGCCCAGCAAGGCCTGCCCCGCCGCCGGCCCCGCCGCCTGTAAAGGCGTGGGCTCCGGGGTGTAAATGGCCACCGACGAGATGGTGCGCGCTCCCTTCTTGTGCAGCCAATAGTCCATCAGCAGGGCCAGTTCATAGGGCGCAGGGGGGCACTTGTAGGGGACGGACGGGATGACGATCGCCACCTTGCCCCCCGCGAAGGTGCGCACCGCGTCCCGCAGCCGCACGGCTTGGTCTAGCTCATAGAAGCTGTAGGCTGTGGGGAACAGGCCGGGAGCGGCCTCATAGGCCAGCCGTGCTCCCAAACTGACCACCAGGTAATCGTAGCCGATAACTTTTCCATCAGCCTTGACCGCCCCCCCTTTCAAGTCTATCTCCTCTACTGTGGCCTGCACCAGGTCCACACGCTTGTCCACCAGAAGGCGCAGGGGACGGCAAATCTTCTCGGGCTCACGCCATCCGAAGATCAGCCACAGAAGGGAGGGGGCAAAGCAGTGGCGGTCTTTCTGCTCCACCAGCACAATGCGATGCTCCGCAGGGAGCCAGCGGGCCAAGTATTTGGCAGTGGTGAGACCGCCTACACCTCCGCCCAAGATGACAACGGTCTTGCCAGGCATGGCACCTCCTTACAAGCGCACGACACGGATGGTGAAACGGTTGCTGGGCACAAAGGAACAGACATACTGGTGGACGCCGGGGTTCTGGAAACGATAGGTGAGGGTCTGCCCCGGCGGCACTTTGAAGGGGCCAACCCAGTGGGCCACCACATCCTCGTTCCGGAGGACAAGGGTGTCCCGGTAACCGAGCACCAGGGTCAACTCCTCAGGGAACTCCACGTAGACGGGGAAGTCTTCGGTGCGGCGCAGGCGCTCGGCTGTGCCCCTCGGCACCACGATGCGCACCTCGCGCCCCACCTGTTCCAAGGGGATGGTGATGCGGTCGTCGGTGGGTCGGGGGATAGGAGGGGGAGCCGTCCGCTCCAACAAGATGAACACTACCCCCTGCAGCACCAGTGGCAACACCAGAAAGAACCCTATCCCCACCGCCAGGGGGAGCCAGCGGCGCCGGGACCTCCTCTGAGCTTCGGGCGCGCCAACGACAACCTGCTCCATAGCCCCCCTCTGCCCGTGCCTACTGGGCACGCACTTCTACCGCCACATGCAGGGTGCCTGCCTTCTCAAACTTCAAGTCCAGGTGGAACTGATCGCCAGGCTTTAATTCCTTTTTGAGGTTCAGGAGCATGATGTGCTTGCCCCCGGGCTTCAGTTCCAGGGTCCCCCCGGCGGGCACCTCAAAGCGATGAGCGGCGTGCATGCGCGCTATCCCACCCTCCATCATGGTCTCGTGTAGTTCCACCTTGCCTGCAGTTTCTGGGGCCTCCGCACCTATGAGCGCGTCGGGGGCGGTGCCCGTGTTGCGGATGACCATGTAGGCCGCCCCTGCTCCCGCCATCGCAGGCGATGGGCGTGCCCACGCCCCTTCAATGACTATGGTTGTTGGTTTAGGAGTGGGTGTAGGAGCAGCCGCCCGGCACGCCCCTAGCACCACAAGGAGGCCCAACACTGCCAGCACAAGAAGACCATTGCGCACACTACCCCCCTTTGAGCAAGTGACGGATGTCCTGGACGACATAGCGTATCTCGTCCCCTTGCATCCCGAAGAACGGGGGAAAAGCGAGGCGCAAGCGCCCCGCGGGGTCTATCACGAACACAAAGGCGGTATGGGCCACTGTATAGCCCCCCGCCGAGCCGATGTCTTCTTTGTAATAGCGGACGCCATAGGCGTTGGCCACCAAAGCTACCTGCTCGGGTGTTCCCGTCAGGCCGATGTAGCGGGGGTCAAACCCTTTGACATAGGTGCGGAGCCGCTCGGGGGTGTCCCGCTCCGGGTCGACCGACACAAACACGAACTGCACTCGCTGGGCGTCGCCGCCCAGACGCTCTAATACCTGACGGACGGCGACCAAGGTTGCAGGGCACACATCGGGGCAGTGGGTGTAGCCGAAGAACACGAGCACTACTTTGTTACGGAAGTTTGCCAGGTGGAAGGGGTTGCCCTCGGTATCCGTCAGGGCCAGGTCGGGGGCAAGGTGTGGGGGGGTAAAAGTAGCACCGTAAAAGGTATAGGGCGGGGAGGCGCGCACCTGTAGGGCCAGGGCCGTTCCGATTGCCCCCAACACCACGATGGCTGTCCCCACCAGGACGAAGATGCGGGAGCGCATCGTTACCCCCCTCACAAACTATTATATTCCAACACCCCCCGCACAGTAAGGTGGGGATCTGACGCACTGCCCTCCTGCCTAGACCTTGACAGTGAGCACTGCCTGGCATAGCATAGGCCTGGCCCATATCCCCAAGGGTTCCCCCGGGCACGGAGGCGAGGATGAGCACCATCGTGCAAGAGTTCGTGCGCAAACACCCCAAGTCTGCCGAGGCCTATCAGCGCTCTAAAACCATCTTCCCTGGCGGTGTTACCCACGACACCCGTTATCTCACCCCCTTCCCCCTCTTCATCACCCACGCCTCCGGCTCCCGCAAGTGGGACTTGGACGGCAACGAGTATGTGGACTATGTGATGGGGCACGGGGCGCTCATCTTGGGCCATGCCCATCCCAGCCTGGTGCAAGCCGTAACGGAGCAAATCCGTAAGGGCACCCATTTGGGTGGCAACACCTTGGAGGAGATCCGCTGGGCTGAGGCTATCCGCCGTCTCATTCCTTCAGCCCAGAAGGTGCGGTTCCACTCCTCGGGGACCGAGGCGACCATGATGGCGGTGCGCCTGGCCCGCGCCTACACAGGGAAGAAGCGCCTCATCAAGTTCGCCGACCACTTCCACGGGTGGAGCGATGCCCTTTTGCCCTCGGCGGGCACTGCCCCCGGCGGCATCCCCGAGGAGACCTGGGCGACGGTGACCGTGCTCCCTCCCAACGACCTGGCCTTGGTGGAGAAGACCATCCGGGAGAAGGGGGATGTGGCGGCGGTGATTCTGGAGCCGACGGGTGCCCACATGGGGCAGTACCCTGTGCGCCCCGATTTCCTACGGGGCCTGCGGGAGGTTACCACCCGGTATGGGGTGGTGCTTATCTTTGACGAGGTGGTCACGGGCTTCCGCACGGCGAAGAACGGTGCTCAAGGGCGCTTCGGGGTGCTCCCTGACCTTACGACCCTGGCCAAGATCGTGGCAGGGGGGCTCCCCGGGGCGGCCGTGGTGGGTAAAGCGGAGATTCTGGACATGATCCAGCATCGGGGCGACCCCGATTGGGATACCCGTCAACGGGTGGGACACCCCGGCACCTTCAATGCCAACCCCCTGTCGGCCGTTGCAGGAGCCACCTGTTTGGAGCTGCTGGCCTCCCAACCCATCAACGAGCACGCCGAGCGCATGGCCGAACGTTTGAAGCGGGGTATCCGTGCCCTTCTGCAACGGATGGAAGTGCCCGGCTGTGCCTTTGGAGTAGGGGCGTTGGTGGAGTTGACCCTGGGCGTCCCCCACGATTGCCCGGGCGACTTCTGCCCCCTGCCTTTAGACCAGGTCAAACAGGCCACCCGTCCCGCCCTGCGCCAGGCCCTGCGCCGCGCCATGCTCAACAACGGCGCAGACCTTATGGGTGGAGGGCGCTTCATCCTGTCGGGCGTGCATACAGAACAGGACATCGAGATCACCCTGGACGCCCTGGAGCGCTCCTTACGGGCCCTGCGGGCCGAAGGACTGGTGTAAAACGCTGGAGATTGGTTGCCTCGGGACGCCCCCGAACCCCTCCGCTAGGTAGGAATAATCGGAAGAAGAACGTGGGAGGGACGGGAGGTGTCGTGCCAGAGGGTGTTCTCGGCCACGGTCCAGCGCCGTTCCTGCCCTAGGGGGTCGCCCGTATTAGGGTTGACATCAAACCGAGGGAAGTTGCTGGAGGAGATGTCCACCCGAATGCGATGCCCCGCCTTGAACAGGTTGCTGGTGGGGTAGAGGGGGATGACCAGTTCGTAAATCTCCCCTGGACGCATCAGTTCGGCCGGTCCCCGTTTGCCGTTGCGGTATCGGCACCGCAGAATGGTGTCTGTGAGGAGCAGGGCATACCCCTCCGGGTAACTGGCGCTGGGGGGGTAAACATCTATGAGTTTCACGGTTACATCGGTGTCCACGGCTGTGGAGGAGAACCACAGGCGGGCGGTCATGGGCCCTGTTACCTCCACATCCCGCTCCAGGGGTGGGGTCTGGAACACCAGCACATCCGGGCGGGCCGCCAAAGGCAGGTAGGGGGGCTTACAGCCGTAGAACTGGGGGCCCGTGCGTTGGTCATACCCCCCAGCGGGGGTGATCGGCTCCCGCCGCAGACTACCAGGAATCAGGCGTAGGTCTACTCCCGGAGGTAGAGGCTTGAGGTAGTCCAAGGAGGAAAAGTTGCCCCCAATGGTGGGCACAGGGTCGCGGGGATCAAAGCGGTATGTGGTGCAGGCGCGCTCCTCTTGAGGACGATGAGGGGACAATAAGCCATTAGGATGGAAGTAGAAAGGCGTATACCGCGTGCGGGCGAGGGGCCACTCCTTTTCGGCGCGCCATCGTCCCCCGTGCTCCAGGCGCCCCTCCCGTGTCTTCGTCCCGCTCCCGCCACCCATCACGAAGATCTTCACCGGGGGATCGTCCTCGGCCCCGTTGGAGATGCCTTTCACCCACCGGTCCAACCAGCGCAGGCGAAATGCCTCCACGCTGGGTAAAGCAGCCGCCTCGCCAAACTCCACGTCGCCCGCAAAGGAGACCTCCAACGTCCGCTCCCCGTGCGTCCAAGGGCCCATGATGACCTTGATGGGGCCTTTTTTGGCCTGGGCCAGGGCTTGGTAGGCCTCTAGGGTGGCCCGTGTGTAAGAGTCGTACCACCCGCCCGAAAGGTAAACGGGCACATCGGCGAAAGTCTCCAGGTATTCCTCTATGGCGAAGCCGGGTTGTTTCCAAAACTCGTTGTAGTCGCCCTGGGTATAGATGGCGAAGAGCCACTTTTCATAATTGGGCACCAGGGTAAGGGGGGAGAGACCGGGACGCAAGGGCAGGCGCTGAAGCCAGTCGCGGAAGTCGGCACGGGCCAGGGCTTGGTCTACCCATGCCTGGCTCTTGAGCGCCGTGTTGTGGTTGATGGCGGCGTGCCAGAAGGCCCACGCCATAAAGCGCAGTTCAAAGGCACCGTTGTGGCGCACCGAGGAGGTCCAGGCATTCCACCCCCCCATATTCGGGAGCATGCAGGCCAGCCCCGGCGGGCTCTGGGTGGCCAAGCCCATTTGCGTCCAAGCCATATAGGAGGTGCCGAAGGTGCCGATTTTGCCGTTGCACCAGGGCTGGCGCACCAACCAGGCGAGGGTGTCGTAGCCATCGGCCGCCTCCTGGGCCAGGAAGAACAACTCCCCCTCGGAGGCAAAACACCCCCGACAGTCCTGCAGCACCGCCACGTAGCCCTGCTGGGCGTAGAAGACACCGTGCCGTTCCCGTCGGTCTGGGTCGCTCTTGTTATAGGGGGTGCGCTCCACAACCACAGGCCAGGGGCCTGGGAGGGGCTGACCGTTGCGAGCCGGGAAATAGATATCGCAGGCCAGATGCACCCCATCCCGCATGGGCACCCGCACATTCTGGGCGACGAACACCTCATATTGGGGTGGAGGAACGAACTCCGTCATCGTGCCGGCTCCTTTTGCGTTGACGCAGCGATGCTACTGTATCAGGTTGGCATTGTCCAGGCAACGGGGATGCCCACTATGCTACACTGATTGGGGGAGAGAAACATGCCGGCGCGTGTGTTGAACGGTGCCCGCATCGCGGAGGAGATTCGCAACGAGGTAGCTGAGGGGGTGCGCCGTTTCCAGATGGCCCACGGTTTCCCCCCGGGATTGGCGGCGGTACTCATCGGCGACAACCCTGCCTCGGCCATCTATGTGCGCAACAAGCAGAGGGCCTGCCAAGAGGTGGGCATCTACACCGAGACTTTCACTTTGCCCACGATGGCCAGTATCCAGGAGACTCTGGCTCTCATCCAGCGCCTGAACGGTGATGCCCGCTTCCACGGCATCCTCGTCCAACTGCCACTGCCGCCCCATCTGGACGAGCGCAAAGTTTTGGAAGCCATAGACCCGAAAAAGGATATTGACGGCCTGCACCCCTTCAATGCGGGGCGTCTGCTGGCGGGCACGCCGGTGTTTGTGCCCTGCACGCCGGCCGGGATTCAGGAACTCCTCCTGCGGAGTGGATATAGCCCCGAGGGCCAGCACGTGGTCATCTGCGGGCGCAGTAACATCGTGGGCAAGCCCCTGGCTGTCTTGCTGATGCAGAAGACGAAGGGGGCCAACGCCACGGTAACCCTGTGCCACACAGGCACCCGCGACCTGCCCGCCATTACCCGTCAAGCGGATATCTTGGTGGCTGCCATCGGCCAGCCCCGCTTCATCAAGGCTTATATGGTCAAGCCGGGGGCGGTGGTGGTGGATGTGGGCATCAATCGTGTGCCCTCACCGAGCCAGCCGGGGCGGAGCATCCTGGTGGGGGATGTGGACTTTGAGGGGGTGGCGGAGCGCGCCGAGGCGATAACTCCCGTGCCGGGGGGTGTCGGCCCCCTCACCGTTGCTATGCTATTAGTGAACACCCTGAAGGCAGCGCGCTTGGCGGTGCACGGGGAGGTGTAGAACCTGCAATGGCTTCCTTGGAGCCTTTGGCCCGTCTGCTCCTGTTGGCAGGCATCGCTTTAGTGGTATTTGGGGGGCTCCTCTACCTGGTGGCCAAGGGCGGGGTGCCTTTTGTGGGGCGCTTGCCCGGCGACTTTTTCGTGCAGAAGGGGCGGTTCACCTTCTACTTCCCTTTGGCCACCTCCCTTTTGGTGAGCCTCCTATTGACCCTGGTGCTGACCCTGGTGGTTCGGTTTCTGGCCCGCTAATGCGCACCAGCGAATTTGATTACTACCTCCCGCCCCACCTGATTGCCCAGGAGCCTGTGGAGCCCCGTGACCACTCCCGTCTGATGGTGGTGGAGCGGGCGACGGGGCGCATCCGCCATCGGCGTTACTTTTACGAGATCGCCGAGGAACTGGCCCCTGGCGACTTGCTGGTGTTTAACGACACACGGGTAGTGCCGGCCCGCTTGTACGGCAAAAGGGCCGATACTGGGGGGGCGGTGGAGCTGCTCCTGTTACAGCGTCTGGAGCCGGGGCGCTGGCACGCCATCGGCCGCCCGGGACGCCATCTGCGCCCGGGGGCTCTGCTCCTGTTCGGGGAGGGGGAGCACCACGTGCGCGTT
The DNA here is from genome assembly GCA_025060295.1 of Dehalococcoidia bacterium. Lineage (NCBI taxonomy): Bacteria > Bacillati > Chloroflexota > Dehalococcoidia > Dehalococcoidia bacterium. Next base: position 142,106 of record JANXCH010000001.1, read on the forward strand.
ACAGTGCAAAAAGATGTGGGGGAGGGAGTGCGGGAGGTGCTCCTGGAGGGGGAGGAGTATCTGGAGCAGGTGGGCCGGGTGCCCTTGCCTCCCTACATCCACAAGCCTTTGACCGACCCCGAGCGCTACCAAACGGTATTCGCCCGTCAGCCGGGGAGTGTGGCGGCCCCCACGGCAGCTCTCCACTTCACTCCTACCCTCATGGAACGGCTCACCAGTAAAGGTGTGCACATCGCTTTTGTAACACTGCACATCGGCCTGGATACCTTCCGCCCGGTCCGCACCGAGAATCCCCGAGAGCACAAGCTGCACGGCGAACCCTTTACCCTTCCCCCTGAAACGGCACAGATTATTGCGAAAACTAAAGAAAACGGACGGCGCGTCGTGGCCGTAGGCACCACCGTCGTGCGGGTGTTGGAGCACGTGGCGACGGCCTACGGCCAGGTGCGCCCGGCCAGCGGGTGGGCAGACCTGTATATTTTACCGGGGTACCAGTTCAAGGTGGTGGATGCCCTCGTGACCAACTTTCACCTCCCTCGCACCACGTTGCTGATGCTGGTATGCGCGTTTGCGGGGCGCGATCTGGTTTTGCGGGCTTACCAGGAGGCGGTGCAGGAGGGGTATCGCTTCTACAGTTTCGGCGACGCCATGTTTTTGGACGGGGCCCCACAGGGTGCACCGCATCCTCTAGAAGGGGAGCACTGTCAGCCCCCGTAACAGCCCCGCTAGAATAAAAAGAGAGAACACCCCCAGGCTGTGGAGGCCTTATGCCCGAGACCATCTCTTACAGCGACTTGCGGCGCGGCACGGTGATTGAACTGGACGGGGAGCCGTATCAAGTGGTGGAATGGAAGCATGTGATTATGCAACAGCGCACCCCCGTTCTCTCCTTGAAACTGCGCCACCTCAAAACGGGACGCGTTTTGGAACGCAACCTCCCCGGCTACACCCGTCTGGTTCTGGCAGAGGTCGAGACCCGCGAATCCCAATACCTCTACTATGATGGGCACAACTATGTTTTTATGGATACCGAGACCTACGACCAATTCCCCCTCACTGCCGACCAGGTGGGAGAGGGTGTCCAATATATGAAGGAGGGTCTTCCCGTCAAAATTGTCTACTACCGGGGCCAGCCCGTTGCCCTGGAGCTTCCGAACTTCGTGGAACTGAAAGTAACTGAGACCTCTCCTGCCTTCAAGGGGGATACGGCCCAATCGGGACGCAAGCCCGCCACCTTGGAAACGGGCGCGGTCGTCAAAGTCCCCATGCACGTGAAGGTTGGGGACATCATCAAAGTGGACACCCGCACGGGTGAATATATCGAGACCGTGTCGTAGGGATTTTTGGACGGGGGAATGGCTTGCCCGTCTATACGGTCTCCCAAGTGGCCCGCTACCTCAAGGACACCTTGCAACGGGACGCTCTGCTCGGCGACTTATGGGTGCAGGGGGAGGTGTCCAACCTCCGCACCACCCCCACAGGCCACACCTTCTTCACTTTGAAAGACGCCACCGCAGCCCTGCGCTGTGTGGCCTTTAACCGCATCCTCGGAAGCCACCTGTTGGAAGACGGGCAGGAGGTGCTGGCTTACGGGCGTATCTCCTTTTACGAAGCGCGGGGTGATGTGAACTTTTATGTGGAAGTGGTTCGGCCTGTGGGAACGGGGGCGTTGGCCCTGGAGTTCGCCCGCCTGAAGAATCGCTTGGAAGCGGAGGGCCTCTTCGCTCGCAAGCGCCCCCTGCCCCCTTTCCCTCGGCGTATCGGCGTGGTTACTTCCCCGATGGGGGCGGTGTGGCACGATATCCAAACCACCATCCGCAAGCGCTACCCCATCGTGGAGCTGGTGCTGGCCCCTTGTCAGGTGCAAGGGGACGGTGCAGCGGACACTATCGTGGAGGCCTTAGAGGCCCTCGCCCGGGAGCCGGGTATAGACCTGGTCATTGTGGCGCGGGGTGGGGGGAGCCTGGAGGAGCTGTGGCCCTTCAACGAGGAGCGGGTGGCACGCGCCATCTTCCGCTGTCCTTTTCCGGTGATCACGGGGATCGGCCACGAGACCGATACCACAATTGCTGACCTGGTGGCAGACGTGCGCGCCCCTACGCCCACCGCCGCCGCCCAACAGGCTGTCCCCGACCGCACCGATTTGCTTCATCGCATAGACGCTTATTGGAAACGGGCGCAAGCCCTTTGGCACCGACGGCTCATCCAGGCCTCTCAGGGCCTGGAAGCCCTTACAGCGCGCCTGGTCCGTTGCGCACCCGATACGCACGCGCCCCGCCAGCAGGTGGACACCCTCCTGCGCCACGCGTACCGCGCTCTGGAGCGGTCGCTACGGTCCCGACGCATGGCTCTGAATGCCCTCATGGCGCGTCTGGAGGCTTTGAACCCTCGGCGCGTTTTGGAGCGGGGCTACGCCGTGGTTACACGTCGCGGGGAGAACCGCCCCATCACCCATCCCCGCCAGGTGGCGTCCGGGGATGCCCTGACAGTGTGGGTAATGGGGGGTGCCTTCGGGGCGCGGGCAGAGGGGTAACCCTGTATGCTATGATGAGCGTGCAAGAAAACAACCATGCCCCAGGAGAAGGCGCGCCCCGAGCCCCGCACCTTTGAGGAGGCCTTCGCCCGTCTGGAACGTATCGTCCAGCGTTTGGAGCAGGGCGACCTCTCTTTAGAGGAGAGCACCCAACTGTACGAGGAGGGAATTTCCCTGGCTCGCTTGTGTAACGAACTGCTCAACCGCGCCGAACTGCGCATCTCCCGCCTGCAAACCTCCTACGGGGAGCAGCTGCGCCTGGCCGAGGATTCCCCCACGCCCAATGACGAGGAGGAGGATGAAGCCCCACCCGATCAAGGCTGACTTCCATATGCACACGCGCTTCTCCCCCGATTCGCAGACCGCCCCCCAGCGTTTGGTGGCACGGTGCCAGGAGCGGGGGCTGAACCTGGTCGCCGTAACCGACCATAATACCATCGCGGGTGCACACGCGGTCGCCCGTATAGCCCCCTTCCCAGTGATCATCGGCGCGGAGGTGAAGACAGCGGATGGCGACCTGATCGGCCTTTTCCTTCAGGAGGAGGTGCCGAAGGGTCTTTCCGCTGTGGAGACGGCCAAGCGCATCAAGGCCCAGGGGGGGCTGGTCTTCCTCCCCCACCCCTACGATACTGTGCGCCGCTCCGTCATGCGCAAAAGTGTTCTGCCTGACCTCCTCCCCCTTGTGGATGCGGTGGAGGGGTTCAACGCGCGCAATGTGTTCAGCGGGGCCAATACTCGTGCCTTGACCCTGGCGCGGGAGCATCGCAAACCCATCGTGGCCGTGAGCGATGCGCATCATCCCCTGGAAATCGGGAAGACCTACACCCTTCTGCCCTTTTATGAGGGGACGCCGGAAAGCCTGCTGATGGCCCTGCGGGAGGCGGTGTTGGTCTGTCGCCCCTCGTCGCCCCTGGTGCATGGCCTGACGGTGTGGAGTAAGGTTCTCCGCCGTTTGGGGGTGGCCTGATGATAGAACTGGGGTGGTTCTCCACGGGGCGCGGAGAGGGCTCCCGCGGCCTCCTGCAATCGGTTGTTGAAGCCATCCAGAGGGGATACTTACAGGCGCACATCCGCTTCGTGTTCTGCAATCGGGAGCCGGGGGAGCACGAGGGCAGCGACAGGTTTATGGCCCTGGTGCGTTCCTATGGTATCCCCCTGCTGACTCTGTCCTCCCGCCGCTTTCGGCGCGAGTGGGGGGCCGCGACTTTTGATGCCGTCCGCGCTGACTATGACCGCGCTGTGTTACGCCTCATAGAGCCGTTCAACCCCCAGTTGGTGGTGCTGGCGGGGTATATGCTCATCGTGGGGCCCGAGCTGTGTCGACGCTATCCTATGCTGAACCTGCACCCCGCCCTCCCTGATGGCCCTCAAGGCACCTGGCAGGAAGTCATCTGGGCTCTTATCGCCCAGAATGCCACGCACAGCGGGGCTATGGTTCACCTGGCCACAGAGGAGGTGGATAGGGGGCCTGTTGTGACGGTGGTGCGCTTTCCCATTCAGGGTGGCAGGTTTGCACCCTTGTGGGAGCAGGTGCGGGGCCTGACGGTGGAGGAGATGCGCCAGCGGTGGGGGGAGGCGTTGCCCCTCTTCCAAGCCATCCGCCAGGAGGGGGTGCGTCGGGAGCGCCCCCTTTTAGTGGAGACTTTGCGTGCTTTCGCTGAAGGCCGTATCCGGCTGGTGAACGGGAGGCCAGTGCGGGCCAATGGGCAACCTCTGCCCTTGTGCTTGGACGAGGCGGTGGAGCGCGCTTTGGCGTCTGGGGTGCAGGGGGGGTAAGGAATCAGCGGCGGCTGGAGCGGGCTACCTCCGTAGCAGTTGCCCCCTCATTAAGGGTCTCCCCACATTTCCCCGATGGAGGTTAGGGGGTGTGGAGTGCCGGCTTTCGCCTTCGGGGGGTGGCCTCAGCCTCTCAGGGCTAGGCGGTTTTCCGCAGTTCCGGGTGGGGGAGCTCCACAAGGGAGCCGTTGGCATCCAGCAGAGTGGGGCGCTTTTTGCCCTGAATCACAGAGCCGTCGATGATGCAACGCCGAACGGTTTTCAGGGAAGGCAGTTCGTACATTACATCCAGGAGCACATCCTCAATAATGGAGCGCAGGCCCCGGGCCCCCGTTTTGCGACGCAGAGCCTCCTCAGCGGCCGCCTCTAGAGCATCGGGGGTGAACACAAGGTCCACCTTGTCCATAGCAAAGAGGCGTTGGTATTGTTTCACAAGAGCGTTTTTGGGCTGGGTGAGGATGCGGACGAGGTCCTGCTTATCCAGGGGGTCGAGGGCTACGATCACGGGCATGCGCCCAATGAACTCGGGAATAAAGCCAAACTCCATCAGGTCTTCGGGGATGGTGTAGCGCAAGATGTTGCCGTCGGGCAGACCCTTCTCCTGGGCGGTCAGGGCCGATTTGAAGCCTATAGAGCGCTTGTCCTTCAGCAGGCGTCGCTCCACGATGCGCTCGAGCCCCTCAAAGGCCCCGCCGCAGATAAACAGGATGTTGTGGGTGCGCACCTGGATGAACTCTTGATGGGGATGTTTACGCCCCCCCGAGGGAGGCACGTTGGCTACGGTGCCCTCCATGATCTTCAGGAGGCCCTGTTGTACCCCTTCCCCCGACACATCTCGGGTGATGGACGGGTTAGGCCCTTTGCGAGCGATTTTGTCCACCTCGTCTAGGTAGGCGATGCCTTGCTCCGCCCGAGCCACATCCCAGTCGGCCGCCATGACCAAACGCAAGAGGATGTGCTCCACATCCTCGCCCACATACCCCGCCTCGGTGATGGAGGTGGCGTCGGCAATGGCGAAGGGCACATCCAGAATTTTGGCCAAGGTCTGGGCTAAGAGGGTCTTGCCACTCCCCGTGGGGCCGATGAGAAGGATGTTGCTCTTCTGCAGTTCCACATCGGAGCCCCCTCCTGCGTCGGTGGAGTGGATGCGCTTGTAGTGGTTATAGACGGCCACGCTGAGCACTTTCTTGGCACGCTCCTGCCCTACCACATACTCGTCCAGTTTCTCGTAAATGAGGCGCGGAGTGAGGGGGGTGTGGGGTGGGACAGAGGGGGGCGTGGGGCGAACCGGGTGGGCCTCGTTGTGGAGCACTTGGGCGCACAGGTGGACACACTCGTCGCAAATAAGCACCTTCCCGGAGCCGGCGATAAGGCGCTTCACCTGGTTCTGCCCCTTCCCGCAGAAGGAGCACGAATAGTCGCTTCGCCCGCTACCACGCGTCGTCACAGGGGATACACCTCGCTAGGGGCGGGAGCACCAGCGCCCACCGGAGACCTGGCTATCCACTACCGAGTAGCCCCATCACCCTTGTGGCCACGGGTGAGCACTTCGTCCACGATGCCGTACTCCACTGCTTGTTCAGCAGTCAAGTAAAAGTCCCGGTCGGTATCCCGTGCCACGCGCTCGTAGGGCTGGCCGGTGTGGCGCGAGATGATTTGGCGAATCTTATCCTGCAGGCGTAGGATTTCGCGGGCGGCGATTTCAATGTCGGCCGCTTGCCCCTGGGCACCCCCCATGGGCTGGTGCATGTGAATAGTCGAGTTGGGTAAGGCGTAGCGCTTGCCTTTGGCCCCCGCACAGAGGAGCACCGTAGCCATGCTGGCTGCCAGTCCCACACAGATGGTGGAAATAGCGGGGCGAATAAGCTGCATGGTGTCATAAATAGCCAGGCCGGCGCTGACAATCCCCCCGGGGGAGTTGATGTAAAGGCTGATGTCCTTGTCTGGATCCTCCCGTTCCAGATAGAGAAGTTGGGCGATGACCAGGTTGGCAACCTGATCGGTTATGGGCGTGCCCAGGAACACGATGCGCTCCCGGAGCAGGAGGGAATAGATGTCAAAGGCGCGCTCGCCCCGTGCCCCGCTCTCAATGACCATGGGGATAACTGCCTGGGGGGGATTGGGCAAGGCGCCTGTGGACGGAGAGGGCGTCCAGATTCGGCTCTGTTGGGGCGTCCGCTCGTGTGCCATAGTGTCCACCTCACTGTGCGTGGGGTGCCGGGCCCCCCTGTGGTGGAGGGGGCTGTTCCGTAGTGGGCTGGCTGGCGATTTGCACCATGCGTTGCAAGGCCTTCCGCCGCGCGATGATGCGGGCAACAGCCTCCCTACCCGCAGGCTCCTGGAGAGCGCGGAAAAGCTCCCTATCTCGGCGCTGATTCGGGCGCGCGAGGCCTTGCAGTTCCGCCTCTACCTCCTGTGGCGTAACCTGGATACCCTCAACCTGGGCGATGCGATCCAGAAGATACCGTTCCTCAACCCTCCGCTTGGCTTCAGGGTAGAGTTCCTCGCGCATCTGATTGAGGGTCTTGCCTTGACTTTGGAGCCAACGTTCCAGGGTTATACCCTGGGCTGACAGGTCCTCCTGATAATGCTCTATGAGGTGCTCCACCTCCTGTTCCAACAGCAAGGGGGGCACTTCCACTTGGGCCTTCTGGCGCAGGGCCTCCAGGACGCGCCGGCGGTAGCGTTCGCGCTGGAGCGTCTCCTTCTCCGCTTGCAGGCGCTCTTTGAGGCGGGCCTTGAGGGCTTCTAGGCTGTCCACAGAAGGATCCACCTGGCGAGCGAAGGCGTCGTCCACGGCGGGCAAAACGGGTGCTTTGATATCCTTGACCAGCACCCGATAGGCGCAAGGCTTTCCCCGCAGACCCGGGTCAGGATAGTCCGCCGGAATCGGGAGGGTAAACTCCCGCACCTCCCCCCTGTTGGCACCTAGCAGTTTCTGCATAAACTCCTGGCCCAGCAGGAAACCGCTTTCGCCCACCACGAAAGGCAAGTCGGCCTCCTGGAACACCTGATGGCCTTCTACCACACCCGTGAGGGAAGCCACAATCATATCTCCCACTTGGCAAGGGCGGGCGACGGACTCCCAGGTGGTGTGGCGACGGCGCAGGGCCTCCAGGAGGCGTTGCACATCCTCGTCGGTGGCGTAGACAGGCTCTAGCGGGATGCGAATGGAGGTGTAATCACCCAGGTCCACCACCGGCTCTAAAGGGATAGTGGCCTTGAGGGTCACGGGGTTGCGGTTGACCACCTCTACATGGGGGGTGCCCCCGAGGGGGAGATCCTGCTCCCGCACTACTCTCTGCGTGACCTCGGGAGTGAGGAGGTCTAGAGCCTCCTCTAGCAGGCCCTCCCGTCCCACCAGGCGCTCCACCAACGGGCGGGGTGCTTTGCCCGGGCGAAATCCCGGGATAGCCAAACGCTGGGCGATACGGCGGTAGGCCCGTTCCAAAAAGGGTTCTACTTCCCGGGGCTCCAGTTCAATGGTGAGGACGGTTTGGCGACGCTCGGAGGTTTCCGGGACGACTTTCATAAGCCCTCCTGGGGTTTCGCGCTCCTGGTAACATTGTAGCACGGTGGGAAAGGAGACTTATCCGGTGGGTGCCTGTTCCGGGACAAGGTCACAGTAGGCCCAGCGTCCCCGCACCACCCGCTGGCCTGGGGTAAACAGCACAGGGTGGCGAAACAGGGGCCCCTGGTAGACGAAGGTGTGGAACTCCCCGTTTTCCCCACAGGGGTCAACACCTGGGGGTAGGTCGGCCAAGAGGTTCTGGTCAAACTCCCGACCCGCGAAGGAGGGTGGCAAGACCTGGGTATCCACGCATACCACAATGGCTTTGAAGCCCAGGCTCAACACCTCCTGGGCTACGAGGGGGGTGGGGCGCTTCCAGAGGGGGAAGAGGGCATGCCAGCCGATCTGGTCTAGCATCCGCTCCCGATAGGCGCGAACATCTTCGAGAAACAGGTCGCCAAAGGCGGCTATCCTCACCCCCTCCTGGGTGAGGGTGTTCAACGCCTGACGCATGGCCCCTTCATAGGTGTCGTTGGAAGCATCCTGGGGGATCCAGACCGGTCGCAGGGGGAGACCTATCGCCTGTGCCTGGGCCTGTAAGAGAGGGAAGCGGATGCCGCTCATGCTCACCCGCTCGTAGCCCTGGGTAAAGGTGGTCAAAAGGCCTACCACCCGGTAGCGGGGGTCACGGAGCAAATAGTACAGGGCGAGGGTGCTGTCCTTCCCCCCACTCCACGACATTATGACCTTCTCAACCATAGGTCTCCTCTCCCCGGTACTGTAATGGGAAAGGGATGGCGCAGGGAAGAGCGGGGAGTCTTGCGTAACAAGGAGAAGGGGTATGGTATAATCTATAGGCAAAAGACAAGCAACCGACGAGGAACAGCGTGGACAAGGGGCGCAAGGCACAGCTGATCAAAGAGTTTCAGACGCATTCTCAAGATACTGGCTCCACCGAGGTGCAAGTGGCGCTGCTCACCGAGCGCATCAACGCTCTCACTGAGCACTTGCGCCAGCACAAGAAGGACTTTCACTCGCGAGTGGGTTTGTTGAAACTGGTGGGCCAGCGCAGGCGTCTGCTGGCCTATTTGGCACGGGAGGATGTGCACCGCTACCGGGCCCTCCTGGCGCGCCTGGGCCTGCGGAAGTAACACCCCCAGCCGGTGTGCTTGTTCCTCGGGAGCGGTGCGGCAGGAGTAGACCCGCATGTCAAGGGAGTATCGTCGTTTCCAGTGCGAGGTGGCGGGACGCCTCCTGACCATTGAGACTGGCCATGTGGCGGAACAAGCCAATGGGGCCGTAACAGTCCGAATGGGGGACACCGTCCTCCTGGTAACAGCGTGTATGTCCCCCGCGTCCCGAGAAGGGACGGACTTCTTCCCCCTGACAGTGGACTACGAGGAGCGCCTGTATGCGGCGGGGAAGATACCAGGGAGTTTCTTCCGCCGCGAGGCGCGCCCCAGTCAGGAGGCCATTCTGGCGGCACGGCTAACCGACCGCGCCATTCGCCCCCTCTTCCCCAAGGGCTTCCGCAACGAGGTGCAGATCATCGCCACAGTGTTGTCCGTGGATATGGAACACCAGCCCGATATCCTGGCGGGCATTGGGGCCTCGGCCGCTTTGGCCATATCCGACATCCCCTTTGACGGCCCCGTGGGCATGTGCCGTGTGGCGGTCATTGGAGACCACGTGGTGCCTTTGCCCTCTTACAGTCAGTTGAAGGAGAGCGTGCTGGACTTGGCGGTGGCCAGTGTGGAGGATGCGGTGGTGATGTTGGAGGCCGGGGCTAAGGAGGTCTCCGAGGATGTTTTCCTGCAGGCGGTGCGCACAGGCCACGAGGTCAATCGGGTTCTCATCGCCTTCATCCAGGAGATGGCCCAGGCAGTGGGCCGGCCCAAGGCCCCCTATATCCCCGCCCCGAGCCCTGACCCTGCCCTGGTGCACGAGATTTTGGCTCGGTTTGAGGCCCAGGTTCGCCACGCAGTGTTTAGCGGAGCCGAAAAGGGGGAGCGCGTAGCCGCCCTGGATGCTTTGCAGAAGGAAGTTAGCACAGCCTTCCAGGAGCGTTTCACTCCTGAGCAGATTGGGTTGGCTTTCCATGAAGCGGTGCGCACCGTCTTCCGCAAGGGGGTTTTGGAGGAGGGGCGCCGCCCCGACGGTCGCGGCCCTCGGGAGTTGCGCCCCATCACCTGCCAGGTGGGCCTCCTCCCCCGCACCCACGGCACGGGTCTGTTCCGGCGGGGCCAGACCCAGGTGCTGACGATCACCACCCTAGGCTCTTTGGGGGAGCGCCAGGAATTGGACACCCTCAGCCCCGAAGAGACGAAGCGCTATATCCACCACTACAACTTCCCCCCCTACTCCACCGGCGAGGTGCGCCGTATCGGTTCCCCAGGGCGTCGGGAAATTGGGCACGGTGCGTTGGCTGAGCGCGCCCTTCTTCCCCTCATCCCCTCTGAGGAGGAATTCCCCTACACCATTCGCCTCGTGTCAGAGGTGATGAGTTCTAACGGCTCCACCTCCATGGCCTCGGTGTGTGGCAGTAGCCTGTCATTGATGGACGCAGGGGTGCCTATCCCACGCCATGTGGCCGGCATCGCTATTGGCCTGGTATCCGACGACAAGGGGCGGTATCAGGTGCTCACGGATATCCAGGGCTTGGAGGACCACGAAGGGGATATGGACTTCAAGGTGGCGGGCACAGAGCGGGGTCTGACGGCGGTGCAGATGGATGTGAAAATTCGGGGCGTGGGTGAGGCCATCCTTCGCCAGGCCCTGGAGCAGGCGCGAGAGGCGCGCGTGATTATCCTGGAGAAGATGACGGCCACTATCGCTCAGCCCCGCCCCACCGTGAGCCCCTATGCCCCCAAGGTGCTGCGGATGACTATCCCCGTGGACAAAATCGGGGCCCTCATCGGCCCTGGCGGGAAGACCATCCGCTCCATTATTGAGCAGACCAAGACGACCATTGATGTGGAGGACGACGGCACGGTGCTCATCGGCTCGCCGGACCCGGAGGCTCTGGAGCGGGCGCGGGCGGTTATCGCCAACATTATCCAAGAGGTGAAGGTGGGGGGCATCTATACGGGGAGGGTAACACGCCTGGCCCCCTTCGGGGCGTTCGTAGAGATCTTCCCGGGCAAAGAGGGGCTGGTGCCTGTGGCCGAACTGAGCGAACGGCGCATCTCACGCCCCGAGGAGGAGGTGAAGGTGGGTGACGAGATAACAGTGGTGGTAACGGAGATAGACCGTTTGGGGCGCATCAACCTCTCCCGTAAGGCGCTGTTCCGTCCCCCCGATACCCCTGCGGAGCCCCCTCCCCGCCCTGCCCCGCCTTCTCCGCGGCGTCCCTCCCCTCCCCCACGCCCCGCGGGGGGCCCCCCCAGCCGCCCCAGTCCCCCCGCTCCCCGCATCACACCCCCATCCCCACCGAGACGGGATGGCGGATGGCGTCCCGGCCCCCGGAGGGGACCATGAGTAGCCAGCCAGCGCCCCTACGCGTCATTGTGCACGGCGTGTCGGGGCGTATGGGGCAAGAGGTGCTCCGCGCTTTGGCGCGCACGCCTGACCTCCTCCCTGTGGGGGGTGTGCACCGAAGGGCCTCGGCTGATACTCTCCCATTGCCCGAAGGCAGGGGAGTTATCCTTCTGGCTCCCACGTTGGAGGCCTTGCTGGGGCGGGTGCACGCCCATGTAGTGGTGGACTTCACCACGGCCGAGGCATGCCTTCAGGCGGCGCGGGTGGCGCTGGGGCGGGGCCTGCACTTCGTTACGGGCACAACAGGCCTTACCCAAGACCATCTGGGGGAGATGGACCGCCTGGCGCGGCAGCACGGGGTGGGGGTGATTGTGGCACCCAACTTCGCCGTGGGGGCGGTGCTTCTTATTCATCTGTCCCGCCTGGTGGGGAGATATTTTGACTACGCCGATGTGATTGAGGCCCACCACGAGGCCAAGATTGACGCCCCCTCGGGCACCGCTTTGGCCATCGCCCGCGCATTGGCAGAGGGGCGGGGTTCCCCCTTTACCCGCCCCACACCCGAGAAGGAGCCCTTGCCGGGGAGCCGCGGAGCAGACCTGCACGGAGTAGGTATTCACGCCCTGCGGATGCAAGGGCGGCTGGCCCACCACGAGGTCATTTTGGGCACGGCCGGGCAGACGCTCTCCCTGCGCCACGACACCATCAGCAGGGAGTGCTATATACCAGGGGTGCTTTTGGCCCTGCGCCGAGTGCATGCATATAAAGGGCTTGTCTACGGCCTTGACAAGGTGATGGGGCTACCCTAGCATAGGCCCCAAGAGGAGGACAAGGGCCTTGCACAGTCTTCTTTGGCACCTTCTCGGCAAGCCCCGCTAGGCGGGGCGAAGGCAGACACTGTTCGTCCGTCCACTCTGACCTTATGGGTATGGAGGTGCCTCTGTGCAAGCCTGTAACATCGCTGTCCTGGGCGCAACCGGAGCCGTTGGGCGCGTCTTCCTCTCCCTCCTAGAACAGCGACGTTTTCCTGTCCGCTCCCTGCGCCTGTTCGCCTCGGCCCGCTCCGCCGGCCAGCGGGTGCGCGTCCTGGGGCAGGAGTGCATTGTGGAGGAGCCTACCCCCCAGGCCCTTCAGGGGGTGGACATTGTGTTCATCTCCGCTTCGGGGGAGGTGAGCCGCCGCTGGGCACCTCTCGCTGTCCAGGCAGGAGCGCTAGTAATTGACGATTCCTCCGTCTTCCGCATGGACCCTCACGTGCCCTTGGTCATCCCGGAGGTGAACGCTGACGACCTGGCCTCTCATCGGGGTATTATTTCCATCCCCAACTGCTCCACCACGGCGCTGGTGATGGCCATCTATCCCATCCATCGTGTCAACCCCATTCAGCGCATCGTTGTGGACACCTATCAGTCGGTCTCCGGGACGGGGCGGGCGGCCATGGAGGAACTGCGGGAGCAGACCCGCGCCCTCTTGAACGGCGAAGAGCATCCTCCCCGGGTGTATCCCCAGCGCATCGCTTTCAACCTGTTCCCCCACATTGACGCCTTTTTGGATAACGGCTATACCAAAGAGGAGTGGAAGATGGTGGAGGAGACGCGCAAGATTATGCACGCCCCAGATCTGCGCATCTCCGCCACCTGTGTGCGGGTGCCTGTGTTCCTGTGCCACAGTGAAGCGGTGCACCTGGAGTTGACCTACCCCATGTCCCCCGAGGAGGCGCGGGAGGTGCTCTCCGCTTTCCCCGGGGTAGAAGTGCTGGATGAGCCGAAGGCGGGGCGCTACCCCACACCCCTTCTCGGCGAGGGGCGCGACCCTGTTTATGTGGGGCGCATCCGGCGGGATGCCTCCCATCCACGGGGGCTAGCCCTGTGGGTGGTGTCTGACAACCTCCGCAAGGGGGCGGCTTTGAATGCCCTGCAGATCGCCGAAACGGTGCTCCAGCGCAACCTGCTCCCCACCGCAGGAAGGAGGTAGTGGCATGGGTGAGACCATCGGCAGGCTCCTGACAGCAATGGTAACCCCCTTTGACGACCAGGGAAGGGTAGATTATGCCCAGGCCAAGCGCCTGGCCCTTGCCCTGCTGGACTCCGGGAGCGATGGCGTGGTGGTAACGGGCACCACTGGTGAGTCCCCTACCCTCTCCCACGAGGAGAAGGTGCGCTTGTGGGCGGAGGTGAAGGCTGCGGTGGGCAAACGGGGACAGGTGGTGGCCGGGGCGGGCAACTACAGCACCGCCGAAAGCGTGGAGTTGGCTAAAGAGGCCGAACGGTGTGGGGTAGATGCGGTAATGGCCGTGGTGCCCTACTACAACAAGCCCCCCCAGGAAGGCCTCTATCAGCACTTCAAGGCCATCGCCAACGCCACCCATCTCCCCCTCATCCTCTACAATGTGCCCAGCCGCACCAGCCTGAACATGACGGCAGAGACCACCCTCCGCCTCAGCCACATCGACTCCATCATCGGTATCAAAGAGGCGTCCTCGGATATGGACCAGATCGCCCGCATCATAGACGGGGCCCGCCCTGGCTTCCGTGTATGGAGTGGAAACGACAACGAGACCTTCTACATCATGGCTATGGGGGGCTACGGAGTGATAAGTGTGGCCTCTCACTTGGTGGGGCGACAAATTCGGTCCATGATGGGCCAGTTGCTAGAGGGTAATCTGGAGCGGGCCGCCGCTGAGCACCGCCGTCTGCATCCCCTGTTCAAGGTGCTCTTCATCACCGCCAACCCCATCCCCGTCAAGTGGTGTTTGAACCGCGTCGGGTTCCGTGTGGGCAAGCCCCGCCTGCCCCTGGTGGAGCCCGACGAGAAGACCGCCCAGCAGATTGAGGCGGTGCTAAAGCGTTACACCATAGACTTGCCCATACCCGCCCAGGTTTAGACGCCTCCTACTGGCGAGTCCCTGAAAAAGCACCCAGTATAAAGGGTGCGCAAAGTGTTTCGCGCGTGCCAATGAATGGGCCTGGCCCCGGGCAACGGTAGGGGGAGGGGGACGACGCGCCTGGAGAGCGGTGCACTTCTCACCTGGTGGGGAGCATGAAGAGGTGTGTGCGTGTTCCACCCGTATCCCCCGCACAGACCCCATTGGTAGAACCCTCGAACCCTAGTTGGAGGCCACTTGGCATTGGGGGTGGAGTCGGGGTAAACTGGCTTTCAGAATACGGCACGAGGTGAAGACCGATTGGCTGTCTTGCCCATTCGTCGGCTGCCCGATCCGGTTCTCCGCCAGAAGGCCCAGCCCGTCCAGCGGATAGATGATGCCCTCCGTCGGCTTATCGCAGATATGGTGGACACCATGCGCGCCGCCCGTGGGGTGGGTCTGGCGGCCAACCAGGTGGGCATCCTGCTCCAGGTTGCCGTGATTGAAATACCTGAGGAAGGCTTCGTGCGGGTGCTCATCAATCCCCGTGTGGTGGAGCGGGAAGGTGTGCGGGAGTTGGAGGAGGGGTGCCTCAGCGTGCCGGGCTATCGGGGTCGGGTGAACCGCTCAGTGCGGGTGGTGGTGAAAGCCCAGGATGAGAATGGTAAGGCCGTGCGCATCGTCGCCGAGGACAACCTGCTGGCGCAGGCTCTGGAGCATGAGACCGACCATTTGAACGGCGTCCTGTACTTGGACCGCCTGGTGCGCAAGGATGCCATCTGGCGCATCCCCGAGGCCGAGGCAGAGGCCCCACCCCCTCAACCCGCCCGTCCCCGTGCCTAACTTGGGCAACACTCCCGTGGCCCTTTTGCGACGGCTTCAAGAGTGGTTCGGTTCTCGTCCCCAGGTAGGGGTCTATCTGGTGGGGGGCTTCCTGCGGGATGTGCTCCTCGGCCGGCCCAGCCACGATCTAGACCTTGCCATTCAGGGTGATGCGGTAGGCCTTGCCCGATGCCTGGCGGCTGACTTGGGAGCCACCTTTGTTCTTCTAGACGAGGCTAACGGCGTCGCTCGGCTGGTTTGGCACGGGGACGGCGCACGCTGGGAGATAGATCTGGCGCGTCTGCAGGGGGAGAGCGTGATTGCCGACCTGGGGCGTCGGGACTTCACGGTGGACGCAATGGCCGTTCCCCTTTCTGCCGCCCAGGGGGAGCCGTCCCAATGGCCCGTCTTGGACCCCTTTGGCGGGCGGGGCGATCTGCAGCGCCGTCGCCTGCGCCTGGTTGCCCCTTCGGCCTTTCAGGATGACCCTGTGCGCCTTTGGCGTGCGGTGCGCTTGAGCGCCCAGTTGGGTTTCACCTTGGACGAGCAGACTGTTGATGCGGCGCAAGCCCACGCGGCCCTGGTGGTGACGGTTGCCCCCGAACGGGTTCGCGACGAGTTTTTGAAGGTTATGGCGTTGCCCGGCTCCACCGACCACCTTCTCCTGGCCGACCGTTTGGGGGTGCTGTGCCAGACTATCCCCGAACTGGGGGAAGGGAAGGGTGTCGCCCAGCCTCCCGAGCACGCCTACGATGTGTTCCACCATAACTTGGCGACGCCGGGCCAACTGGAACGGGTGCTTTCCCCGTCCGCGCGTGCCCACGACCCTGTGGTGTCCGTCGTCCCTTGGCAGGAGGGTCTGGATGGCTACTTCGCCGAGGAGGTGGGCGACGGCCACACCCGTGCTACCCTTCTCAAGGTCGCCTGCCTTCTCCACGACATCGCTAAGCCGGCGTGCAAAAGCGTAGAGCCAACGGGGCGCATCCGATTCCTCGGCCATCAGACCCTCGGGGCGGAGATGGCCGAGGGAATCCTCCGTCGGCTGCGCTGTAGTGGGAAAGGCATTGCCCTGGTGCGTACCGCTGTGCAGCACCATTTGCGCCCCAGCCACCTGGCTCCTAAGGGGCAGATGCCTTCGCCCCGTGCCGTGTATCGTTATTTCCGGGACACGGGAACGGAGGGGATCGGCATCCTTTACCTGGCCATGGCCGACTTTTTGGCCGCTCGCGGGCCAAACCTGGTTTGGGACGACTGGAACGCTTATTGCGCAACGATAGGCTATGCCCTTCAGGAGGGCACCCGCCAGCCGCTGCAAACCCTTCCCAAACTGGTGGATGGCTACGATATCATGGCGGTGTTCGGCTTATCGCCGGGGCCGCACTTGCGTCCCCTGTTGGAGGCGGTGCGGGAGGCCCAGGCGACGGGAACTGTGCGCACCCGCCAGGAGGCCCTGGCCCTGGTCGCCCGCCTGCTGGAGACGGGCGTGCCATCCACCCGTAGGGACGACTCCCCTGCACGCGAGGAGGACACGTGAATCGCCAAGACCTGCGCCGTCTTATCATTGTGCTGATTGTCCTAGCCCTCTCTGCGGTGGTGGTGGCCGTTCCCCGCTGGGACTTGCGGCTTGGGGGGTGGCGCTTTGAACGCGGGGGAGAGGGCCCCTTGGGGCTGCGTCTGGGGCTGGACCTGCAGGGAGGGGTGCAACTGATCTACGAGGCCGATGTGCCGGCTCCCACCCCTGACCAGATGGAAGGGGTGGTCCGAACTATTGAGCGACGGGTCAACGCCTTCGGGGTCACGGAACCCGTCATCCAGCAGATGGGAAGCAACCGCGTGCTCGTGCAGTTGCCCGGCCTCAAGGAGGTAGAGGAGGCCAAGCGCCTCATCGGAGAGACAGCCAAACTGGAGTTCAAATGGCGCCACTTCAATCCCGACGGTTCCTGGGAAGACCGGGAGGTGGGCCTCACGGGGGATGACCTAGCCCGCGCCTACGCTGGCCCCCATCCCAATGTGCCCGGCCTGTGGGTGGTCAACATTGAGTTTAACAGTCGAGGGGCAGGCATTTTTGAAGACCTGACCCGCAGAATAGTTGGCACCAACGACCAGATCGCTATCTTCCTGGACAACCAAGAATTGGTGTCGCCCGTGGCGCGGAGCGTGATTGTGGGGGGGAGAGCCTACATAGAAGGTCGGGACTTCACGCCCCAACGGGCCCGCACCATCGCCATTCAGTTGGAATCGGGCCGCCTGCCCGTGCCCGTGAAAATTGTGCAGGAGCAGACGGTGGACGCCACCCTGGGGCGGGACGCCCTGGAGAAAAGCCTGGTGGCGGGCTATATTGGCACGGCTTTGGTGGCGTTATTTATGCTCCTATACTACCGCGTCCCCGGGTTGATCGCGGTGGTGGCGCTAGCCATCTACGGTGTGGTGGCCCTGGCCATCTTCAAAGTTATTCCCGTCACTATGACCTTGGCGGGAATTGCGGGGTTCATCCTGTCCATCGGGATGGCGGTGGACGCTAATGTGTTGGTGTTTGAGCGAATGAAGGAGGAGTTACGGGCGGGGCGGACCCTGCTGGCAGCCATTGAGGCCGGCTTCAACCGGGCGTGGCCCTCCATACGGGATAGTAACATCTCCACCTTTATCACCTGCGCCATCCTCTACTGGTTCGGGAGCCGGCTGGCGGCGAGTTTAGTGGTGGGGTTCGCTGTAACCCTGTTCATTGGGGTGGCGGTAAGTATGTTTAGCGCCCTGTTCACCAGCCGTACCCTGTTACGCCTGGTGGCACTGACCCCCATAGGCAGGGTGAAGCGCGCCTTCGTCCCATTGGCGGAGCCTGCCGCGCCACAAGGCATAGAGCCTGCAAGCAGGAGGGCGTAGCGTGGATTTCGTCAGCAAGCGCTGGTGGTATTTCGGATTCTCCGCTCTGGTCATTTTGGCGGGCATTGTGTCCATGCTGATACCCCCGGCCTTCCGAGTGGGCATAGAGTTTACGGGAGGCTCGGCCCTGTCCATCACTTTTGATCAGCCCGTCAGCCAGTCGTCGCTCCGGGATGTGCTGACCGCGTTGGGACACCCAGAGGCGGTGATTCAACGCACCGGTGAGCGCTCCTTCCTGGTACGGACAGCTTTCTTGAAAGAAGGTCGTCCTGCCCAGGGCGACCAGCCTGCCGTCCCCTCCGAGTCGGAAACCATCCGTCAGGCCTTGGCGGAACGCTTGGCTCCCATAACTGCCATGGAGATAGCGTCGGTGTCCCCCATTGTAGCGGGGGAGACGGTGCAACGGGCCATTATCGCCGTGGCGGTGGCAGCGGTGGTCATCCTGTTTTACATCTGGTTCGCCTTCCGCCGGGTGCAGAAGGCGTGGCGCATGGGCGTGGCGGCGGTCATCGCCCTCATTCACGATGTCCTGGTAACCCTGGGGCTGTTCTCGCTTTTGGGCAAGTTCTTCAATGTGGAAGTGAACGCCATGTTCATCACGGCGGCTCTCACTGTGGTGGGCTACAGCGTGCACGACACCATCGTGGTGTTTGACCGCATCCGGGAGAACGCCAGCAAGGGGGTGGCGAGAGATTTGGAGGGAGTGGTGAACTTCAGTATCGCCGAGACCCTAGGGCGTTCGCTGAACACTAGCCTGACCACTCTGCTGGCCTTGCTGGCCCTCCTGTTGCTCGGCGGGCCGACCATACGCTCCTTCCTGCTGGCCATGGCCATTGGAATTATTACGGGGACCTATTCCTCCATTTTCACCGCTGCCCAAATTCTGGTGGCCTGGGAGCGGGGGGAGTGGCGGGGTCCCTTTAGGGCGCGGCGGGGGGTGGCTGTGGCGGCTAAGCCTAGTGGGGCGTAGGGACTCTATTCAGGCACGAGCACGACCCGCCCCAGGGGGTGCTCCTGGGTGAGCAGGCGGTAAGCCTCCAGAACCCCCTCCACGCTGAGGGGAAGGGTGCGGGCGATGACGGGGCGAATGCGCCCCCCCTGGACAAGGCGAGCAGCATCGGCCACCTGCGCACGGGAGACCCCCGCTACGCCGATGATGCGGGCGTCTTTGAAGATAACCTCTGCCGGCGACAGGGAGATGCTTCCGCCCCGCAGTTCCCCTACCAGCACCAACCGTCCGAACTGTGCCAGGGCCCTCCAACATGCGGCGAAGGCGTCCGCCCCGATGATGTTCAGCACAACCGAGCACCCCTCGTCCTCTGTGAAGGCGAGCGCCAGGTCGCCGAAGGCCAAGTCGGGGGTTACCAGCACCTGGTCGGCCCCTAGCGTGCGCAGGGCCTCCTCCTTCTGAGGGGATGTGGTTTGGGCTAGCACACGGGCTCCCAGGGCACGGGCAAGTTGCACGGCGTGGGTGCCCACTCCCCCGCCTGCAGCGGTAACCAGAACAGTTTCGCCAGCGCGCAGGCCCGCCGCATCCCGTAAGGCGTGGAGGGCCACCCCTATAGGGCAGGCCAGCAGACAGGCCCCGATCACGTCGGCCTCGGGGCTCAAACGCACCAGGGCTAGTTCGGAGAGTTTGACATAATCGGCGAAGCCCCCGTCGCCCCCGTGTCCGATTCCGGTGCCCCGCAGACAGCGGTGTTCTTTCCCTGTGGTGCAGGGGAGGCACCATCCACACGGCTCCGTGAGCAGGGAGACCACCTTGTCCCCAGGGACAAGGGAGAACACCAGTTGCCCCACCTCTTCCACAGTGCCGGCGATTTCATGGCCCAGCACCACCCGTGGCTTGACCCCTCGTCGTAGGACACCCCGCATGACCAAGATGTCGTGATAGCACACGCCACATGCCGCCACTTTCACCAGCACATCGTGGGGGCCCAAACTGGGGCGTGGAAAGGTGTGTAGGGCCAGGCGGGGCGGATGACCCGGGGCTTCCAGCACAAGGGCTTTCACGGGACTCTCCTGCGGAATGGATGGGAGGTGCTCTCCCCCCTTATGGCACACTATCATGCAGGAGCAGACCGTTGCACGCAAGGGAGGAGGGCTATGCGCATCGGGGCGCATGTTTCGGCGGCGGGCGGTGTAGACAAGGCTGTTGACCGTGCCCAGGAGATGGGCGCAGAGTGTTTGCAACTGTTCGCAGGGGGCGGACCCCAGTCCTGGCGTTTCACCCACCCTGGCCCCGCCGCCTGCCAAGCCTTTCGCCAAAAGAGCCAGCAGACGGGCATTGCCCCCAACTTCATGCACGGCATTTACCTGATCAACCTGGGCACCCCCGACCCGTCCCTGGTAGCCAAATCGGTGGAGGCGCTGGTGCAAGGCATGGACTTGGCGGCAGATTTGGGCATAGCCGGGGTCATCTTCCACCTCGGGAGCCACAAGGGTGCGGGGCAGGATGCCGTCTTCCAGCAGGTGGTGCAAGCCATCCAGCAGGTGCTGGCCCGCGCCAAGCCGGGGCCGTGGCTCGTGATGGAGAACAGCGCAGGAATGGGCCAGCACATCGGCTCCTCGTTTGCAGAACTGGGGCGCATATTGCGGGCGGTGGACAGCCCCCGCCTCAAAATCTGCCTGGATACCCAGCACTGCTGGGCAGCCGGCTATAATGTAGCCTCACGCGAGGGGCTGGAGAAAACGCTGGACGAATTTGACCGCGCGATCGGCCTGCGGCACCTGGTGGCAGTGCACGCCAACGATTCCAAAGTGCCCCTCGGCTCCGGGGTGGATCGCCACGAGAACATTGGGGATGGGCTGATTGGGGCTCAGGGCTTTGTGACCATCCTCTCCCACCCCGCCTTACGAGATGTGCCATTTTACCTTGAGGTGCCGGGGCCCGATGGAAAAGGCCCAGATCGTACCCAGGTAGAGCGATTGAAAGCCCTGCGCGCCCAAGCAGGGGTCCCAGCCTAGCCCATGCCCGTGCGCCTCTCCCGCCGCGCCTTCCGCCGCTTAGTGCAGCAAGCCATAGCCGCCCTTCCGCCCCCTGTCCTGGCCTACCTGGACAATGTGGACATCCTGGTGCAAGACTGGCCCACTCCCCAACAACTGCGTTCCGTGGGCGCAGACAGCCCCTATGACCTTCTGGGGCTGTATGAGGGCATTCCGCAGACGGAGCGGGGCTTTTACACCCTGGTCTTGCCCGACCGTATCACCCTGTTCCAACGCCCGATAGAGGCCGTGTGCACCACCATTGAGGAGATGGCTCACCAGGTGCGCACCACCATCCTCCACGAGCTGGCCCACCACTATGGTTGGAAAGACGCCGATATGCAACGCTTGGGGTTGGCGTAGGGCTGTTGCCCTGATTGTCTCCTTGCTAGACTAAAGCCAGAACGGGCTTTTACCGATGGGATAGTGGTCGGATACGATGGTGGTGCGGGCACTGTATGACCTTCAACAGATAGATACGGCCCTGGAGGCCTTGCAACGCTCCCTTGCCTCCTTGGAGGCGCGGCTGCGGGACACATCGGCCGTAGACACCGCGCGGGAAAGTGTGGAGCAAGCCCGCCAACAGGAAGCGACCCTGCGCAGTCGCCAACGCGACTTAGAGTTGACCTTGAAAGGGTTGGAGGATAAGGTCCGCGACATCGAGGGGCGCTTGTTCAGCGGGCGCGTGACCAACCCTAAGGAACTTCTGGCGATGCAGGAGGAGATGCGCTTGCTGAAGGAGCGCATTCGGACGACGGAGGACGCCCTCCTAAAAGCGATGGAGGAAGTGGAGCACGCCAGCCGAGCAGTGCAAATGGCCCAGGAGGCATTGTCTGCGGCCGAGGCCCACTGGCGCACCCAACGCCAGCAGTGGGAGCAGGAATACCAGCGCTCTCGCCACGCCTGGCAGGCCCTACAGCAACGTCGGGAGGCACTGACCCAGACGATCGACCCCTCATCCCTGGCGATGTATGTCAGCCTGCGGGGGAGTAAAAACGGCATCGCTGTGGCACGCGTGGAGCGGGGCATTTGTCGCGCGTGTGGGGTTGCAGTGCCGCAGGGGACCCTGGCGCGGGCGCGGGCGGGCGAAGAGATGGTGCGCTGTCCCTCCTGTGGGCGCCTACTCTATGCGGAGTGAGGTGCGCGCTGGCAAAAAATCACAGCGTATGCTATGCTTGGAAGAGGCAAGGGGGCCGGGCGACCGCTCCTCCGCAATGGAGGGGAGGAAAGTCCGAGCACCGCCGGGCAGGGTGCTGGGTAACACCCAGGCGGGGCGACCCGACGGAAAGTGCCACAGAAACCACACCGCCAGCGGCCGGCGGGTATTCGCCGGTGCGGGCAAGGGTGAAATCGGGGGGTAAGAGCCCCCGGCCGTCCGTGGCGACACGGCGGCGGGCAAACCCCACCCGGTGCAAGGCCCAATAGGGGGAAAGGGTGCCCGGCCCAGTCCCCGGGTAGGCCGCTAGAGCCGTCCAGCAATGGACGGCCCAGAGGGATGGTCGCCCCTGGCACTGTTGTGCCAGGACAGAACTCGGCTTATAGGCCCCCTTGCCTTTCAGATCAGCGACCGGCTCTGGCCCCCGTCAACGGTATAACACGCCCCCGTAATCAGATCTGCCCGCTCCGAGCAGAGGAAGGCCACTAGCGCTCCCACCGGCTCCGGCCACCCGAACTTCCCCATAGGCAGGTTGCGGGCGATGAACTCCTGCACCACCTGGGGTGGGCTGTTTTTGACGAAGCGGTCCCACGACCCGCCCGGGAACAAGATGGACCCCGGCGCAACACTATTACACAACACCCCATACGGAGCCAGGGTCGTGGCCAAGTGTTTGGTGAATGCAATGAGCGCCGCCTTGGCCACCATATAGGAGGGTGCTCCCCCATACTCCCGCCCCCAAATGGAGGCGATCGTAACGATGCGTCCCCAACGCCGTTCCTTCATCCCCGGCAGAACGAGACGGCACAGGCGCACCGCCGCCAAAAGATTGAGGTTCAGGGTGTCCAGCCAGTCCTGATCCGTGGCGGTGTCAAAGTCCCTGCCCCCGCGGGTGCCCCCGGCGTTGTGCACCAGGATGTCCACCCTCCCAAAGGCCTCCAGCGTTTTGTCGTAAAACTGTTGACATCCCTCCGCCGTCATGACATCGGCCTGTATCCCTAGCGTTTGGAGGCCGGCGCGGCGGAACTCGTCCTGGGCTTGGTGAATGCCCTCAATGCCGCGTGCACAAAATGCCACTTTACAGCCCTCCCGAGCCAAGGCCCACACGCACTCTCTGCCCAAGCCGCGGCTCCCCCCGGTAACCATTGCCACCCGTCCGGCGATGCCCAAATCCATATGATGCCTCCTGTCAGAGAGCATTGCGCAAGCAGGTATGGTAGCATGCCCGCAGAGGAGGCGATATATGCCCATCCCCACCGTTATAGACACTGATCCAGGAACCGACGACGCCTTGGCCCTATTTATGGCGCTGCGTTCCCCAGCCTTATCCGTGGAAGGGGTAACCACTGTGGGAGGGAACGCCTCCCTGCGCCATACCACTGCCAACGCTGTGCGCCTGGTAAACGCCTTCGGCGTTCCGGCTATGCCTGTAGCTGCGGGTGCCGCGCGCCCGCTGCGGGGGCGGTTCTCCTACGCCTACCATTTCCACGGCCACAACGGTCTGACCATATCCCTTCCACCTTCCCGCCGGCCGATATGCTCCCTGACCGCATCGGAGTTTCTCGTCTCCAAAGGCTATAGCTTCGCTGGACATCTGCTCATAGTAGCGTTGGGGCCACTGACCAACTTGGCCCGCGCCCTACGGGCGGAAAAGCGGTTCAAGGAGATGGTGAACAAGCTGGTGATTATGGGCGGGGCCTTGGACGGGCAAGGCAACACCACCCCGTATGCCGAGTTCAACATTTACAACGATCCCGAGGCGGCAGCTGCGGTGTTGGCCAGTGGCATCCCGACGACGCTGGTAGGGTTGGAGGTGTGCCGGCTGGTCTACCTGACACGCCAAGATCTGCCCCGTTTCCAGGATGGGGATGCCTCCGCCCGCCTGCTGGGGCGCATGCTGGAGGAATGGTTCCGCCTGCACCCCGAGCGGGAGCGGTATGAGTTGTGCGACCCCTTGGCTCTGGCAGTGGCCCTCGAGCCGGGGATCGCCACCCTGGAAGGCAGAACGGTGCAGGTGATTACCGACGACGGCCCCCAACGGGGACGCACCGTTGTGCACGGGCCGGGGCCTGTGCAAGTGGTAACCCGTGTGGACATTCCCGCCTTCTTCCACTTGTTCTGGCAGCTGATGGGGATCCCCACATAGGAGGATGTGGATGCCGTGGCAACCGATGGATCCGGCGCGCGTGCGGGCCATCTTCGCCTCCATTGTGCCCCGCTATGACCTGATGAATACCGTCATGACTTTCGGCACTCATAAGGTGCTCAAGCGGTTGATGGCCCGTATCGCTGTGCAGGGGTCGAGGGTGTCTGGCTTGGCTTTAGATGTGGGATGTGGGACAGGGGATGTGGCCCTCTATCTGCTCAAACGCAACCGCACTCTGCGGGTGGTGGGGGTGGATCCCGTCCGTCCCATGCTGGAAAGGGCTGTGCAGAAGGCCCAGCGCGCAGGGGTAGCCCAGCGCTTTATGCCCCTGCTGGGTGATGGGATGGCCTTGCCCTTTTCCGATGGCGTGTTCGGTGCCTGTGCGTGTGCTTTCGTTCTGCGCAACACTGCGGATCCCCTGGCCGTCTTGCGGGAGATGAAGCGGGTTCTGGCCCCTGGGGGCTATCTCGTTGTCTTGGAGTTGTGCGGGCACGAAAGCAGCATCGCCGAACGGGTGTTCGGCTTCTATGTGCGGCGTGTGGTACCCCTCTTAGGACGCCTCGTTACAGGTAACCCCGAGGCCTATGCTTATCTGGCCTTCTCCACCGAGGGCTTCCCCACCCCTCGGGGTTTGGCCCGCTGGGTGCAGGAGATCGGAGTGGGGCCGGTGCGCTTGTGGCAGCCCAGCCCTAGCATCGCCCTCATCTGGGCACGGCGCATGGAGGGGGCGACCTAGCATAGCACGCCTATGTGGGCAGGTTTGGGGGGTGGTCTATGCCTCTCGTGGTCATTCCGGATAACATCGGGTATCCCAAAGACCTCCCCGCTCACCTGACCGAAGGGCTGGGGGAGGTGCGCCATTATAACGACCTCCCCACGCCGGAGGAGTTCATTCGTCGCGCTCGGGAGGCCGATGCCTTGATCTGGGCGTGGGTGAAACTAACTCCTGCCCTCCTGGATGCCCTCCCCCGACTGCGAGTGGCTTCCTACATGGGCGTCGGCGTGGGGAACTACATAGACCTGGACCACGCTACGCGGCGGGGAATTACGGTGTGCAACACGCCTCACTACGGTGACGACGCCGTAGCTGAGTTTACCTTCGCCCTGATCCTGGCATTGGCCCGCAAGGTTGTGGAGGCCGATCGGAGCCTACGGGAGGGGCGATGGGAGCAGGAGGCCCTGGCGGGCTTGGGCCTACGGGGGAAAACCCTGGGGATTGTGGGGCTCGGAGGTGTGGGGAGCCAGGTGGCCCGCCTGGGACGCGCCTTCGGCATGCGCGTGCTCTGTTTCACGGCGCGTCCTTCCCCCCAGCGGGCGCAGGAGCACGAGGTAGAGTTCGTTTCCTTACAAACGCTTTTGCGAGAGGCCGATGTGGTAACCCTCCACTGTGCCCTGACGCCCCAGACCCGGGGCCTCATCGGAACCAGAGAACTGGCTATGATGAAGCCCACTGCCTTCCTGGTGAACATGGCCCGCGCCGAGGTGGTGGATACTGACGCTCTAGCTACAGCCTTGCGGGAGGGGCGTATTGCAGGGGCGGCGATTGATGTGTGGGAGGAGGAGCCACCTCCCCGCAAGCACCCTTTGCTTCTTGCCCCCCGCACCCTGCTGACGCCCCACCTGGGGTGGAACGCCGACACGGCCAAATGGCGCATGCTGGAAATCGCTTTGGGGAACATCCGCGCTTTTTTCGCGGGGCGTCCACAGAACGTGGTCAACCAACCCCAGCAATAAAGCCGCAGAGAGCTGACCCTGGGAAAGCCTCTTCCCCTCTTGACAGAAAAGGGCCTCATTTTTATGCTTTGTATAACTCGTATACGAGGGGGGATTATGCGCAAAGCAGTGCGCAGCGCGGGCTTGTTGGCGCTTTTAGCTTTTGTTGGTCTGCTGGTTTGGGGGTGCGCACGGGCTGCACCCACCCCTGCACAGCAAGGCGCCGGCGGGCAGGCCCCTGCCGCTCCGCAAGCACCCGCCGCCCAGCCAGCCGCCCAGCAGGTTTTCCACCTGAAGATGCAGAGCAGCTGGCCGGCCACTTTGGCCGTCCACGAGCAGGCCGTTTGGTTCGCCCAGCAGGTGGAAAAGTTAAGCGGGGGACGCCTGAAGATTGAGATGCTCCCTGCGGGGGCGATTGTGGGGGCCTTTGAAGTGGCCGACGCCACTAGCAAGGGGGTGATTGACGGTGCCCACACCTGGCCTGGCTACTGGGCGGGGAAACATCCCGCGGGGAATGCCCTCTCCCACGGCGTCCAGTTCGGGATGGACTTCATTGACTTCTACGGCTGGTATTGGGAGGGAGGGGGCTGGGAGCTACTGAACGAGTACTACCAGCAGGTGCTCAAACTGAACATCGTCTCTTTCCCCATCCTCACCGCGGGTCCCCAGGCGTTGGGCTGGTTCCCTAAGGAGATCAAGAACATGGACGACCTGCGGGGCCTGAAGTATCGCATCCCTGGGATGGGTGCAGAGATCATGCAAAAAGCTGGGGTCAGTGTGGTTACCCTGCCGGGTGGGGAAATTATCCCCGCCCTGGAGCGGAAGGTCATTGACGCCGGCGAGTGGATAGGATGCTTGGAGGACCAGCGCTTGGGCTTTCACAACATCCTGAAGATTCACTACTCTCCGGGCGTCCATGAGATCGTAACGGTGGGGGATGTGATCTTCAACAAGGATGTCTGGGACAAACTCCCGGCGGATCTCCAGGAAATTGTGAAAATCTCGGCACAGCACCTGTATTTCCGCTGGTGGGTGCGTTTCCACAAACAGAACGCCGAAGCCTGCGAGGCGTTGATGCGGCAAGGGGTGCGCATTATGCGCACGCCCCCCGATGTCTACACGCAACTGCTGAAGATCTGGGACGAGATCACTGAGGCCCAGGCGGCCAAAGACCCCTTCTATCGTAAGGTGGTGGAGTCCCAGAAGAAGTATGCTGCGCTGGTCGTCCCCTATCGCCTCTCCTATTGGCCCTCCTATGAACTGGTGGGCAACTACTACTGGAGGGACAAGGTCTATATGCGGTAGTCTGCGGGGGGGCTGACATCTGGTGCAAGGGGGCTGGCCCATGTTTGCCAGCCCCCTTGCGAAAACGGCTTGGGACAGGCTAACTTGTTCCCGCGATGTCTCAATTTCCACACCTCCTATGACCGCTTCCACACCTCCTATGACCGCGAGGTGCACCTATGGAGAGGCTCCTGCGGGTAACAAAGGTAATTGACACCATCGGGGAATGGATAGGAAAGACCTTCGCCTGGTTGATTATCCCCCTGGTGGGGGTGATGACCTATGAAGTCATTTCGCGCAAGTTCTTCGGCTCTCCGACGGTGTGGTCCTATGACATCACTTATATGCTCTATGGGAGCATCTTCATGCTGGGGGCGGGCTACACGCTTCTGAAAAAAGGGCATATCCGCACAGATATTTTCTATAACCGTTTCCCTGTGCGTGTGCAGGGGACTATTGACGCGGTTCTCTACCTGCTGTTCTTCTTCCCGGGTATGGCCTTCTTCCTGTGGGCGGGGTGGGACGAGGCGTGGCATGCCTTCACCATTCGCGAGAAGTCGGATGCGAGCCCGTGGCGACCGCCTTTGTATCCCTACAAGTTTGTGATCCCCGCAACGGCGGCTCTGCTCATCGTCCAGGGCGTCTCTGAGTTTCTCAAGAGCGTCTATGCCATGCTGAAGGGGCGATGGCCATGAGCGACGCATATCTGGGCTTGGTGTTGCTGGGCACCCTTTTAGTGGGAATCTTTGTGGGATTCCCTATCGCTTTCACCCTCGTCATTTTGGCCGTGGTCTTCGGGTTTATAGGCTTTGGGTCCCGGGTTTTTGACCTGATGGTGTTTCAGGCGGTGGGGTTGATGAAGGAGGAGACCCTGGCAGCCGTCCCCTTGTTCGTATTCATGGGGTATGTGCTGGAGCGGGCGGGTCTGATGGAGCGCCTGTTTCGGGCGTTCCAGTTGATCCTGGCCCCGGTGCGGGGCTCACTTTACTTGGGCGTGCTTCTGACGGCGACGGTGTTTGCTACCGCCACCGGAATTATCGGGGCATCGGTCACCGTC
The DNA here is from genome assembly GCA_025060295.1 of Dehalococcoidia bacterium. Classification (NCBI taxonomy): domain Bacteria; kingdom Bacillati; phylum Chloroflexota; class Dehalococcoidia; species Dehalococcoidia bacterium. The sequence continues at coordinate 170,309 of JANXCH010000001.1, forward strand.
ATGGGGCTTATGGCGGCCCCCTCTATGATCAAGAGCCGCTACAACCCGGCATTAGCGGCAGGGGTCATTACGGCCGGGGGGACGCTAGGCATCCTGATACCCCCCAGCGTGATGCTGGTGTTGATGGGGCCGGTGATGGGGGTCTCCATTGTCAAACTTTTCGCCGCAGCATTTATCCCCGGCCTGGTGCTTTCGGGTTTGTATATGGCATATGCCCTTGTGCGGAGTTACCTGAACCCTAATCTTGGGCCTCCCTTGCCCCCAGAGGAGAGGGTGTCTTTTTGGAAGGGGATGCAGGAGTTACTGATCGGGGTTATCCCTTTGGCGGTGCTGATGTTTGCCGCCTTGGGGAGCATTATTCTGGGCTGGGCAACCCCTACTGAGGCCGCCGCCATGGGGGCCTTTGGTGCCCTTTTGTTGACGGTGGTTTATCGGCGGCTGAATCTGGCTCTCTTACGGCGGGCCGCCTTCCAAACGATTCAAACCTCTAGTTTGGTCTTGTTCCTTGCCGTTGCGTCCAATATTTATGGTGCTGTGTTCTCCCGCCTGGGGACCTCTACCCTTATTACCGAAACCCTTCTAAAGTTGCCCCTGCCCCCTATGGGGATGCTTCTTCTGCTCATGTTGGTCATCTTCCTGCTGGGCTGGCCGTTAGAGTGGCCGGCCATCATCTTGATCTTCCTCCCCATTTTCCTCCCGTTGGTCCAAGAGTTACAGTTTGATATGGTATGGTTCGCCACCCTCGTGGCCGTGAACTTGCAGACCGCTTTCCTCTCGCCGCCCGTGGCGATGGCAGCCTACTATCTGAAGGCTGTCGTTCCCCAGTGGAGCCTCACAGATATCTACAGAGGGATGCTGGAGTTTATGGTCTGGCAAGTCGTCGGGCTTCTGCTTGTGCTGTTCTTCCCCGCTTTGGCCCTCTGGTTGCCCAGTGTGCTGTATAAGTAGCAGGGAGAGAAGTGCAGGAAAAGCACTGCACCTCATAAGGGTCGGGCAGTAACAGCAGGCGAGAGTCAGAGGACAGCCTAACAGCCTGCCCGACCCTCACCCTTGAAACGGGCCGAAGAAGTGGGGGCTTCCCCCGTTGGCCTCGCCCCCCAAAAAGGGCGAACAAGCGCCAGCGCTGCGCGGTGCGCCCCCCGTCCAGGCCATAGAGGGCACCCACCACACCCCTTCACCTCTGAGCCCCTTGACAGGGAAGGCCGAGCGTGTTATACAGGCCGTGAAAAATTACCCTATTAAGGAAAGGGGGTATTGTGAAGCGCAGTATTTGGTTGGTCTTTGCCCTCGTGGCCGTGCTGGTGGGTATCCTTGGGATAGCACTGGCGTGTCAGCGTCCTCAACCCACACCCACGCCGTCTCAACCGGCGGCCCCTGGTGTGGCCCAGCCCGCAGCACCCCCAGGTGCACCAGCGCCGCAGGTGATCACCTGGAAGATCCAGACCGCCTTCCCAGCCACGAGCCTCGCCCACATAAGCTTTGTGGAATTGGGTAAGAAGATTGAGGCCATGAGCGGGGGGAGGTTCAAATGGGAGGTCTTGCCGAGTGGAGCCATCGTGCCCCCCTTTGAAGCGGCCGATGCGGCGTCTAAGGGGGTTCTGGACGGCGCTGGGTATGTCCCGGCGTACTTTGTGGGTAAGCACGCCGGGGCGAGCCTGTTCGGAACCGGCCCCTCCTTCGGGATGGATGCCAACGACCTGCTAGCCTGGGAATATTACGGGGGCGGGTGGGAGCTCTACCAGGAACTTCTGCAGAAGGAGATGCAGTTGAACCTGGTGGGATTCCACTTCGGTCCCATTCCCACCCAGCCCTTCGGATGGTTTCGGAAGCCCATCCGCTCGGTGGAAGACTTGAAGGGGTTGAAATACCGCACCGTGGGGTTGGCGGCTGAACTCTTCACCAACATGGGCGCTTCAGTGGTCAGCCTCCCGGGCGCTGAAATCATCCCCGCCCTGGAGCGGGCGTCATTGACGCCGCCGAGTGGAACAACACCACCGACGACAAGACCCTCGGCTTCCCCCAAGTAACCAAATACTACTATCTCCAGAGTTTCCACCAGCCGGTGGAGTACCTGGAACTCCTCATCAACAAAGACAAGTGGGATGCCCTGCCCCCGGACCTGAAGGGACTTGTGCGCTACGCCGTTATGGCCGATATGCAGTGGCGCTGGATAGATCTGAACAGTAAAGACCTGGTGGAGATTCAGCGATTGGGCGTGCAGGTGTTCCAGACTCCCCCAGAAATCCTGAGGGCCCAACTGGATGCCTGGGACAAGATCATCGATAAATACACCCACGACCCGCGCGTGGGGCCCTTCTTTAAGAAGGTTCTGGACTCCCAAAAGGCGTGGGCGAGCCGGGTGGTGCCCTGGAAAGTGCGCATCTACGTGCCCAACATCTACGCCTATGAGAAATACTGGGCGAAGTAGACGCACTCTATTCCCCATACGGATGGGGGCCAAGGGGAGCAGGGGTTACCTGTCCCCCTTGATGTGCTTCCAACCTGCAGACAAAGGCGTCCACGCGACGCTACCATAGGTCAAGTCCATATGCGCGCAGGGACAGGGCAATGAGTCGTCCGCTCTCCCTTCCTGATGTCGCCAGGGGGCTAGGCACACGCCTCATAGGGACTGCTATCTACCTTTTCCCCCGTATCACCTCCACGATGGACGCCGCCTATCGTTTGGCCCAGGTCGGGGCACCGGAGGGGGTGGTGGTGCTGGCCGAGGAGCAGACGGCAGGGCGGGGGCGGTTCCAGCGTGCGTGGGTATCTCCACCAGGGCACAATTTGTACCTGTCCATTATCCTGCGTCCGCCGGCGGAGGCTCTGCGCCGTGTGAACATGGCCTGTAGTTTGGCGGTAGTGGATACGGTGCAAAAGGTCGCGGGGCTCACGCCCCGCGTCAAATGGCCCAACGATGTGCGCCTAGGGGGGAAAAAGGTGTGTGGCATCCTCATAGAGGGGCGTTGGGAAGACCCCCAAACGGGTTGGGTGGTGGCGGGTATTGGCCTGAACGTGAACGCCACCTTCATAGGCACGCCCCTGGCCGACATCGCCACCAGTTTGGCCCAGGAGGTGGGCCATCCATTGGACAGGGGAGAAGTGCTCCGCCGGCTCCTCCAAGCCCTGGACAGCCGCTACCAGCAGGCATTGGACCGCTTTCCCCTCTGGAAGGAGTGGAATCACTACCTAGAGGGATTGGGCAAGCCTGTGGCGGTGCAGTGGGGCGGGGATACCGTGGAAGGGATGGCCCAGGGCGTTACTCCTGACGGCGACCTGGTCGTCCTACAGGACAACGGCACCACGGTTGTCCTGCCAGCCGGGGAAGTTACGACGCGCGTGAGCGCCCACTCTGCGTAACCTTTGCGCAAGGAGGGGATATGTTGGAAGCCGTAAGCCTGGATGGGCGTGTGGCCATCGTCACGGGGGGAGGGACGGGGTTGGGGAGGGCGATTGTGCGCCAATTGGCTAAAGCGGGGGCCGATGTGGCCATCGCTGCCCGGCGCCCAGGGCCGATAGAGGAGGCGGCCGCCGAGGTGCGCGCCATAGGGCGGAGGGCGTTGGCCATCCCTACCGATGTGTCCGACTCTGCGCAGGTGAACCGCTTGGTAGACACGGTGCTGAAGGAGTGGGGGCAGATAGACATCCTGGTCAACAACGCCGGCTTGGTGGGCCTGCCTCGCAAGCCTATTTGGGAGATTACCGATGAGGAGTGGAACTACGGACTGGCGGTCAACCTGAGTGGAGCCTTTTACTGCTCCCGTGCCGTGGCCAAGCATATGGTGGAACGGGGTAGGGGCTCCATTATTATGATTACTTCCGCTTTTGGGTTGCGGGGGCCTCGGGATGGCTATGTCTACACGGTAAGTAAAGGGGCGATGGTTCCCCTGGTGCGTAGTCTGGCCATCAGCCTGGGGCGCTATGGGGTGCGCACGAACGGAATCGCCCCCGGGGGTATCCCCACCGAAGGGACCCAAAGCCATCTGGAATACATCGCCCGTCCCGAGTTCGTCCCCGTTGGGCACTTGGGCAAACCCGAAGATATCGGCCACATCGCCGCCTTTTTAGCCTCGGATGCCGCGTCCTACATCAACGGCGAGATTATTCTTGTGGAGGGGGCGGGGCTGGCCGGCGGGTATGCCCCCACCGGCTACGCCCCCGTTATCCCCCTCAAGGAGTAGGAGGCACCTATGCCCATCCCCCCGGAGTGGAACCTGACAGGTCGGAAAGCCCTGGTGGTTACCAACGGCCTAGGCTGGACACCCACTTTAGTTCAGGCCCTGCAGGAGGCGGGAGCCCAGGTCGGCGTGGTGGCCCACACCGCCGAGGGCTTGAGGGGAATGCAGGGGCTGGCCCTGAGCCTGCGGGCCGATGTTACCGACCCCGTCCAGGTGCGCCAGGCAGTAGCCCGAATGCACCAGCACATGGGACGCATAGACATCTTGGTGCACAATACTCAGGTCGTTTTGGGCAAACCCTTCCTGGACACCACGATCCAAGAGTTTGACCGGGTGTTCCAGTTCAATGTGCGCGCGGCGTGGCTGGTGTGCCAGGAGGTGGCGCGGGTGATGCTGGCCCAGCGCTATGGGCGCATGGTGCTCATCGCCTCCGGCTTGGCGGAGCGGGGGAACTGGAACCTCTCCGCCTACTGCGCCAGTATGGCTGCCCTCACCAATCTGGTGCACACCCTGGCGCTGGAACTGGGGCGGAGCAACATCCGCGTCAACGGCATCGGGCCGGGGTGGATGTCGCTGGAAGAGAAGCCCCTGGAGGAACAGCAGAAGGAACTGTTGGTGCGCTACCTCCCTATCCGCCGTTACGGACACCCGCGCGACCTAGTGGGCCTGCTGGTGTATATGTGCAGTGAGGCCTGTGATTACTTGACTGGCCACACTGTCTACATTGACGGCGGAGCGATGATACACCCCTAGCCCGTGCGCTGGCTGTCTCCACCCCCCTGCCGCCCCTGTAAGAAAGCGCTGATGAGGTCAATGGGCAGAGGGAACACCACAGTGCTGGTGCGCTCCGTGGAGATTTCGGTGAGGGTCTGCAGGTAGCGCAACTGAAGGGCTGCGGGCTCCTGTTGCATGACGCGGGCAGCAGCAGCCAGGCGCTCGGCGGCGGCATATTCCCCTTCGGCGTGGATGATTTTGGCCCGGCGCTCCCTCTCCGCCTCGGCCTGGCGGGCCAGGGCGCGGCGCATCTCCGCCGGTATCTCCACATCCTTCACCTCTACCGCGCTCACCTTCACGCCCCAGGGGTCAGTGTGCTCATCAATGATGCGCTGCAGGCGCTGATTGATGTTCTCCCGATGGGTGAGGAGTTCATCCAGTTCCGATTGGCCCACCACACTGCGCAGGGTCGTCTGAGCGATGAGGGAGGTGGCGCGCACGAAGTCCATGATTTTCACCACTGCCTTGGCCGGATCCACCACGCGAAAGTAGATGACCGCGTCCACCCGCGTGCTGACATTATCTTTGGTAATGCACTCCTGAGGGGGCACATCAATGGTCAAGGTGCGCAGGTCCACCTTCACCATCCGCTCCACATAGGGGATCATGAAGAAGATGCCCGGCCCCCGTGCTCCCACCAGACGGCCCAAGCGGAAGATCACACCCCGCTCGTATTCCTGCACCACCCGCACCGACGCCGGGGCGAGCACCAGAATGAGGACGACGATGATACCCAGAACGATCACCCACTGCATTAGTCCCTCCTTTGGAGCCTGCGGACACGGAGGGTGAGACCATCTCTCCCCTCCACGACAACCGGTTCCCCCTCCTCAATACGCCCATTCAGGCTGACGGCTTGCCACCGCTCCCCTTCTACCATAACGGTGCCGTAGGGGTCAAGGGGCGTGCGGGCCACACCCCTTTGGCCCGTGAGCCCCTCACCCCCCGTGACGGGTTGGCGGCGCAAGCGGTCCTGCACAACGGTGCGCACAACGACGATGAAAAAGGCGGCGATTGCCAGCGCTACACTGGAGACGAGCCAAGGATTAACCCGTAGGTTAGGCGGGGCCGCGCTGGACATCAGCAGAAGCCCGCCCAAGATCAAAGCGATAGCCCCCCCGATTCCTAAAGCGCCATAGCTGGTAACAAACACTTCCGCCACAAATAGGATAAAAGCCAGCACGATGAGGAGCACCCCCGCCCAGTTGATGGGCAAAGTGCCCAAGGAAAAAAGGGCCAGGAGGAGCAGGATGGCCCCCACCACCCCCGGAACAATGGAGCCAGGGTTGGCAAACTCAAAAAACAACGCCAGCAAAGCCAGGCTCAACAGAATGAAGGCGATGTTAGGGTTGCTGATGACGACCAGAAACTGTTCAATCAAGGACATGTCCACATAAACCACCTGGGCATGGGCAGTCTGCAGGGTCGCCTCACCCATGAGCAGGGACACGCGCCGCCCATGCACTTGCTGGAGGAGGGTAGGCAAGTCAGGCGCCACCTCCTCCACGATCCTCAACGCCTTGGCCTCATCTGCGGGAACAGAGGCACTCTCACGCACCGCCTTCTCCGCCCATTCCGCATTGCGCCCCCGCAGCTGGGCAAGGCTGCGGATGTAGGCGACCGCATCGTTGAGGATCTTCTCCTGCATAGGTGAACGGCTGTCGGCCTGCTGGTCTGTCCCCCCGAGGGGGACAGGGGTGGCTGCACCGATCTCAGTGCCGGGGGCCATGGCGGCGATGTGCGCCGAAAGGGTAATAAAAGTGCCCGCCGAGGCAGCCCGAGCCCCTGCCGGCGCCACGTACACAATGACAGGCACCCGAGCGTTGATAATGCGTTGGATAATCTCGCGCATGCTTTCGTCCAGGCCCCCTGGGGTGTCCAGCATGATGACGGCGGCGGTGGCGCTGCGGCGCTCCGCTTCGTCCAGACCCCGCTCTATGTAGCGTGTCAGGGCAGGGTTGATAGTGCCCTTCACCCTCAGCACGACCACCTGGGGGGTCGCCGCCATAAGGGGCAGTGCCAGAAGGAAAACCAGCAGGGTGGCTAACAGAAAGGCCAGACCGAAACGCGCTACCACCCGCCACCCCTGAAGGACATGCTCCCTTCTATTATACAGGAGCCACACCCGCAATGCTTCCCCCTGAGGAAGCCTCCTTTGCCCTTGACGCTTTTTCGTACCGCCCTCTACACTAGAGGCGTGGGGCGGGTAGCTCAGAGGCCCAGAGCACTGCGTTGACATCGCAGGGGTCATAGGTTCGAATCCTATCCCGCCCACCATTGCTCTCAGCGGAGCATCGGCGTTGGGAACCGTCTGCTAACTGCCCACCACCTTTGGTGTGTTCCCCCTAACGGGGGACAACAGACTCCCTTCCTTCCATCTATGCCCTCCGCTCTCCTTTGCTGTGTGTGCTCCTATCTCTGTTCGCAGGAGAATGTTTATGATCGTATCCCATAAAACCCGTGTGCCCCCTGAAGTGGCAGACCTGCGCGCCCGCCTGCGCCACTCGGCGGCTCATATTATGGCCGACGCCGTTTTAACCCTGTTCCCCGAGGCCAAACTGACTATCGGACCCCCCACTGAGGACGGTTTTTACTATGACTTTGATGTCCCCCACCCGTTCACTCAAGATGATTTGGCACGGATTGAACAGGTGATGCGCCAACGGGTAGAGGCCGACTTGCCCTTCGTGCGCCACGAGGTCTCACGGGAAGAGGCCCGACGCCGCTTCGCCTCCAACCCCTACAAACTAGAGATCATCGAGAGCATCCCCGAGGGGGAACCCATCACCCTCTACAGCCATGGTTCCTTTGTGGACCTCTGTCGGGGTTCACATGTGGAGCGCACAGGGCAAGTACGCTATTTCAAACTGCTCACTGTGGCAGGGGCCTACTGGCGCGGGGACGAGCGTAATCCTATGCTCCAGCGTATCTACGGAACGGCCTTTGAGAGCCAGGAGGCTCTGGAGGACTTCCTGCGCCGACGGGAAGAGGCCCTAAAGCGCGATCACCGCAAACTGGGGAAGGAACTGGACCTGTTCTCCATCCACGACGAGGTGGGGCCGGGGCTAATCCTTTGGCATCCGAAGGGGGCTGTGGTGCGCTCCCTGATTGAAGACCTTTGGCGCCGCGTGCATCTGCAGGCGGGGTATCACCTGGCCTATACCCCTCACCTGGGGCGGGCGCGCCTGTGGGAGACCAGCGGCCACCTCGCCTTCTACAAGGAGAATATGTACCCCCCGATGGAGATGGAGGGGGAGCAGTACTATGCCAAGCCCATGAACTGCCCCTTCCACATTATGATTTACCGCTCGGCTTTGCGCAGTTATCGGGATCTCCCGTTGCGTATTGGGGAGCTGGGCACAGTCTACCGTTATGAGCGGGGAGGGGTGCTGCACGGCCTGATGCGCGTGCGGGGGTTCACCCAGGACGATGCCCACATCTTCTGCCGCCCTGACCAAGTGGAGCAGGAGGTTATGGGGGTGCTGGATCTCACCTTCTCCCTGCTGGAGATTTTCGGCTTCCGCGAGGTGGAGGTAGTGCTCTCCACGCGGCCGGCCAAGGCCGTGGGCGACGTCCAGATGTGGGAGGTGGCTACCCAGTCCCTCCGCCACGCCCTGGAGAAGCGGGGCCTGGAATATGACGTGGACGAGGGCGGGGGTGCCTTCTACGGCCCCAAGATAGACATCAAAATTCGGGATGCCCTGGAACGGGCTTGGCAATGCACCACCGTTCAGTTTGACTTCAACTTGCCGGAGCGCTTTGACCTCACCTACCAAGGGCCTGATGGTCAGAGGCACCGCCCCTATATGGTGCACCGTGCTATCCTCGGCTCGTTGGAGCGGTTCTTGGGAGTGCTCATTGAGCATTACGGGGGGGCCTTCCCGGTGTGGCTGGCTCCCGTGCAGGCGGTCATCATCCCTATCGCCGACCGGCACGTGCACTATGCCCAGCAGGTCGCCCAGGCGTTGCGGGAAAAGGGCATCCGCGTGCACCTGGACGACCGCGGCGAGCGCATGCAGGCCAAGATACGGGACGCCCAACTGCACAAGGTGCCCTATATGCTCATCGTTGGGGATAGGGAGGCCTCCACGGGGGCGGTGGCGGTGCGCCTGCGCAGCGGGGAGGACCTGGGGCCTGTGCCCTTGGCCATCTTGACGGAGCGTATCCACAGGGAAGTGACAGAGCACCGCTAGCGTTGCAGGCGTGCTATTATAGGATATGTGCCCCTCTTCACAAAGGGGGCAGAGGAGGCGAGCGTGGCCAACTTACGCGTCCCAGGCCCAACCCCATGCCCAGAGGATGTGCTGGCAGCCGTCGGGAGGCAGATGATCAACCACCGGGGACCCGAGTTCAAGGACCTCATCACCCGCATCCACCAACGGCTCCAGCAGGTGTTCCAGACCACAAACGACGTCCTCATCTTCACCGCCTCGGGCACCGGGGCGATGGAAGCCTGTCTGGTCAATACCCTTTCCCCAGGGGATCAGGTGCTGTGCGTGAGCATCGGGGAGTTTGGGGAGCGCTTCATTCAGATCGCCGAAGCCTATGGGATGCAGGTGGTGAAGGTCGCCTTCCCCTACGGGCAGGCGGCGGATCCTGACCAAGTGCGGAAGGCCCTCAAGGCTCACCCCCAGGTCAAGGCGGTGTGCATCACCCACAACGAGACCTCCACGGGCGTTACTAACGACCTGCAAACCCTAGCCCAGGTGGTCAAAGAGGCCGACAAACTCCTGATCGTGGACGCCATCTCCAGTCTGGGGTGCATCCCCTTGCCTGTGGATGCGTGGGGATGCGATGTGGTTGCCACCGCCTCCCAGAAGGGGTTTATGGTTCCGCCCGGCTTGGCTTTCGTTTCGGTTAGCCCACGGGCGTGGGAGGCTTATAAGACGGCCAAAGCGCCCCGTTTCTATCTGGATTTTGGGAAGCACAAGTCGTACTACGAGCGGGGCCAGACACCCTGGACGCCTGCGGTCTCCATCTTCTACGGGCTGGATGTCAGCCTGGCCTTTATGCTCCAACAGGGGATGGAGAATATTTACGCCCATCACGCCCGTATGGGGGCTTTGACCCGACAAGGGGCGCGGGCATTGGGCCTTTCCCTACTGGTGGCTGACGAGCGCTACGCCTCCAACACCGTTACTGCTATCAAGGTGCCAGAGGGCGTTGACGGTCGCCGCCTCGAAGCCACGCTGCGGGAGAAGTTTGGGGTGGTGGTGGCGGGCGGGCAAGGGCCTCTGGCGGGCAAGATCATCCGCATCGGCCATATGGGGTATGTGCGGGAGTCCGACATCCGGGAGTGCCTGGATGCTGTGGGCAAGGCTTTGCTGTCCCTGGGCTACCGTGTGCCCACAGTGACGCGCGCGGTGTAAAGATGCCTCGGTTGCGTATTCTCGTGGCTGATCCCTTACATCCCCAGGGCGTGGAGTTTCTGCGCTCCCAGCCCGATGTGGAGGTGGTGCTGCGCCAGAAGGACGCTCCGGCCGAGGCGTTCATACACCATCTGCGGGAGGCGCACGCCCTCATCGTCCGCAGTGAGACGAAGGTTACATCGGACCTGTTTGCCCAGGCCCCCAATCTTGTGGTGGTTGGACGCGCCGGGGTGGGGGTGGACAACATTGATGTGGAGGAGGCTACCCGCCGTGGGGTGGCGGTGGTCAACGCTCCCACGGGGAACATCATCGCTGCAGCCGAGCACACCATCGCCCTTTTGCTGGCGGTGGCACGCCGCATCCCCCAGGCGCACGCCTCCCTTCAGCGGGGCGAGTGGAAGCGCTCCCAGTTCATTGGCACCCAGGTGCGGGACAAAACCTTGGGCATCATCGGTTTGGGGCGCGTGGGCTCCCAGGTGGCCCAGCGGGCCCGAGGTTTGCAGATGCGCCTTCTCGCCTATGACCCCTTCGTCTCGGCCGACTTTGCCCAAAGGCTTGGCGTCACCCTGGTGCCCCTAGAGCGCCTCCTGCAGGAGGCGGACTTCGTTACCATTCACGCCCCCTTGACCCCCGCCACCCGCCACCTCATAGGCACAGGGCAACTGGCTTTAATGAAGCCAGGAGCCTACCTCATCAATGTGGCGCGGGGCGACCTAGTGGACGAGGAGGCGCTCCTGCGGAGCCTCAACGAGGGGCGCTTGGCAGGGGCGGCGCTGGACGTGTTCTCCCAAGAGCCGCCGCCCGCTGATCATCCCCTTCTGCGCCATCCCCGTGTGGTGGTCACCCCCCATCTCGGGGCCTCCACCGAGGAGGCTCAGGCGGAGGTGGCACAAGAGGTGGCGGAGCAGGTGCTGGCGGTGCTCCGTGGGCAGCCCTCGGCATATACCATCAACGCCCCCATGGTGGTGCCCGAGTCCCAAAAGGTCTTGGCCCCCTATCTGCCCGTAGCGACCACCCTCGGGCGCATCGCCATTCAACTCCTGGACGGGCAACTGCAACGGGTCGTGTTACGCTATCAGGGGGAGATCGCCCAGCATGACACCACCATCTTGAAGGCAGCCGCTTTGGTGGGGCTCCTGCAACCCACCACCGACCAACGGGTGAACCTGGTCAATGCCCAATCGGTGGCGACCCGCCGTGGCCTCGTGGTGGCCGAGGAGAAGGGCCCTGCACCTGAACATTACGCCAGCCTGTTGGGGGTGGAACTGGAGGCTACCGGCGGGCGGGTGTCCCTAGTGGGCACCGCTATGCGCGGGGAGGTGCACATCGTCCAAGTGAAGGGGTACTGGCTGGATTTGGTGCCCTCTGCTCCCTACCTGCTTTTCATTGACCACCACGACCGCCCCGGGCTTATCGGTGCGGTGGGGAGCATCACGGGGCGCCACGATATCAACATTAGTTTCATGGAGGTGGGGCGCTTTGAGCCGCGGGGGCGAGCCATGATGGTGCTGGGGCTGGACGACCCTATGCCCCCCGAAGTGTTGGCCCAGGTGCGTGCCCTGCCTTATATCTATAGCGCCCGCCTGGTGCATACGGCCTAGTATCCCCCCGCATCCCTAGCTGTGCCCGTGCCGGCACAAGGGCCTTCGGCCCCTTTTGCGTTTTCTGGGACTGGTGCTATGATGAGGCCCAGGGAGGAGCCCCCCCACGGGCAAGGAGGAAGCCAGCCGTGCCTGCCAAAGAGCCCGAAGTTACCTATAGCGTGACCGTGCGGGCGGAATATCCCAACCGCCCCGGCATGCTGGGGCGTATTACCACCGCCATCGGCGAAGTCGGGGGCGACATCGGGGCGGTCGACCTCATTCACTCCAGCCGTTCGGTAATGGTGCGGGACTTCACCGTCAACGCCCGGGACACCGCCCACGCCCAACAGATCGTCAAGGCCATTCGCCGGGTGCCGGGGGTGAAAGTCATCCACGCCTCCGATAGGGTCTTCCTCACCCACCTAGGGGGCAAGATCGGTGTCTACAGCAAGGTGCCGCTCAAGACCCGCACCGACCTTTCCCTGGCGTATACCCCCGGAGTGGGGCGTGTGAGCATGGCCATCCACGATGACCCGCAGAGTGTGTGGACGCTCACCAGCAAGGCCAACACGGTGGCGGTGGTTACTGATGGCACCGCTGTGCTGGGTCTCGGGGATGTGGGGCCGGCCGCCGCCCTCCCGGTGATGGAGGGGAAGGCCCTGCTGTTCAAGGAACTGGGGGGTGTGGACGCCTGGCCTCTTTGCCTAGCCACCAAAGATGTGGATGAAATCGTGCGGACGGTGAAGATTGTTGCCACCGGGTTCGGGGGAATCAACCTGGAGGACATCGCCGCCCCCCGCTGTTTTGAAATCGAGGAGCGCCTAGTCAAGGAGCTGGACATCCCGGTGATGCACGACGACCAGCATGCTACCGCCGTGGCGGTCTTAGCGGGCCTCACCAATGCCTGTAAACTCCTGAAGCGCACTCTTCAAGACCAACGCACCGTCATCCTGGGGGCAGGGGCCAGTGCCATCGCCACCGCTTGGCTCTTGCTAAAGGCGGGGATGAAGGACATCACCCTGTGCGACCGCCAGGGCATCCTCTACGCCGGGCGTCGGGAACATATGAACCCTTACAAGGAGGCCATCGCCCGGCAGACCAATCCCCGGGGCCTGAAAGGCGATTTGATGACGGCGGTGGAAGGGGCGGATGTGTTCATCGGCCTATCCGGCCCCGGCCTGCTCACCCCGGAACACTTGAAGCGCATGAACCCTAAGCCTATCGTGTTCGCCATGGCCAACCCGGTGCCTGAAATTTTCCCTGAGGAGGCGGCACCCTACGCAGCCATCATCGGCACAGGGCGCTCGGATTATCCCAATCAAATCAACAATGCCCTCGTATTCCCGGGGATGTTCCGAGGGGTGCTGGACGTGCGGGCACGGCAGATCACCGACGAGATGAAACTGGCGGCTGCCGAGGCCATCGCCAGCGTGATTCCTCCCCGGGAACTCAATGAGGAATATATTGTTCCCAGCGTGTTTGACCGTCGGGTGGTGCCGGCCATCGCCAAAGCGGTGGCGCAGGCGGCCTATAAAAGCGGGGTCGCCCAGCGCTCCCGGCGGCGCTTGCACATGACGCGGGTGTAGACCCCAGGTCGGCTATGACCACACCTCCACGCTATCCCGAAATCACCTACAGCATCACCGTGCGGGCGGAATACCCCAACCGCCCCGGTATGTTGGGCACTATCGGCGTCCAGGTGGGGGCGGTAGGGGGCGACATGGGGGCCGTGGACCTGGTGTATTCCAGCCGCGATATCATCGTGCGGGACTTTACCATCAACGCCCGAGACACGGCCCACGCCCAGGAGATTGTGAAAGCCATAAAGGGTGTGCCAGGGGTCAAAGTCCTGCAAGTGTCCGACCCTGTCTTTCTGGCCCACCTGGGAGGGAAGATCGCCGTCGCCAGCAAGGTGCCGGTGCAGACCCGCACCGACTTGGCCAAGGTCTATACCCCGGGGGTGGCGCGGGTCTCGCTGGCCATTCGCGACGACCCCAAGGCGGTGTGGACGCTCACCAGCAAGGCCAATACGGTAGCCATCGTAACCGATGGAAGTCGGGTACTGGGGTTGGGGGATGTAGGCCCTGCTGCCGCCCTGCCCGTGATGGAGGGCAAAGCCCTGCTCTTCAAGGAACTGGGGGGCGTGGATGCCTGGCCCCTCTGCCTTCAAGCCCGGGAGGTGGAGGAGGTGGTCCGCATTGTCAAGGCCATCTCCACCGGCTTCGGGGGTATCAACCTAGAGGACATCGCCACGCCCCGCTGCTTTGACATTGAGGACCGCCTCAAGGAGGAACTGGACATCCCCGTCATCCACGACGACCAGCACGCCACGGCGGTGGCGATTTTGGCTGGCTTGCTCAACGCCTTACGGCTGGTTCAGAAAAGTCTGGACACGGCACGTATCGTGGTGTGTGGAGTAGGGGCAGCCGGCTCCGCTTGTATCCGCCTGTTGGTGCAAGCGGGGGCCAAGAATATCATCCCTTACGACAAGGAAGGTATCCTGCACAAGGGGATGTTGACCCCCGACACCCACCGGGTGCGCCGGTGGGTTATCGAGCATACCAATCCCGACAACCTCCAGGGAGACCTGATGCGGGCCGTAGAGGGGGCGGACGTGTTCATTGGGTTGTCGGCTCCGGGAGTGCTGACCAGTGGGCACCTGAAGCGGATGGCCCCCAAGCCCATCGTTTTCGCTTTGGCCAATCCGGTGCCCGAAATCTTCCCCGAAGAGGCGTCCCCCTATGCTGCCATCATCGCCACCGGGCGGTCCGATTACCCCAATCAAATCAACAATGCTTTAGTGTTCCCCGGGATGTTCCGCGGGGTTCTGGATGTGCGGGCACGGCAAATTACGGATGAAATGAAACTGGCGGCCGCCGAAGCCCTGGCGAGTGTGATACCGCCGCGGGAGTTGAACCCAGAATACATTATCCCCAGCGTGTTTAATAAGCAGGTCGTGCGCGCCGTGGCTAAAGCGGTCGGTCAAGCGGCCTATCGGAGCGGGGTCGCCCAGCGCTCCCGCCGGCGGTACCATTTCACACGGCTGTAGGGACTACAGTTCTATCTCCTTCAGGTCGGGGGCGAGGTGCAGGGGGGCATCGGTAAGGGCCTGCACCTCTTGGGGCGTCCAGCCGGGAGCAATTTCCTTCAGCAAGAGGCCTGTTCCCCTGATCACCTCTATCACAGCCAGGTCGGTAACGATGAGGCTCACACACTCCTTGGCGGTGATGGGGTAGGTGCACTCCCGCAGGATTTTGGGGCGCCCCTGCTTATCGGTGTGCTCCATAGCCACGATCACCTTTTTGGCGCCCACGGCCAAGTCCATCGCCCCACCCACATTGCCAATGCCGCGCGCAGGGTAGAACCAGTTGGCCAGGTCGCCCCGCTGGGAGACTTGCAAAGCGCCCAGCACGGTGATGTCTATATGTCCACCCCGCATCATGGCGAAGGCGTCGGCCGAGTGGAAAAAGGCCATGCCCGGCACCCTTTTGAGGAACTGGCCGCCGGCGTTGATCAGGTCAATATCCTCCTCGCCGGGGTCGGCCAAGGGGCCATAGCCTAGCACTCCACTCTCCGATTGGTAGAGGATCTCCCGTCCCTCGGGCACATATTGGGAAACCAGGGTGGGGATGCCGATCCCCAGGTTGACCACCGCCCCGTCGGGCAGTTCCTTGGCCACGCGCATGGCGATGCCGTCGCGGTCGAGGCGTTGTTTGGTGCCCATACTGGTGCCTCACCTGCTAGAAAGGTTACCTTGCCCCGCCCGTTGCTGGCGAAGCCTTTCATAGGTCTCCGCAAGGATAGGAGTTTCATCTTGGGGGCGTACCACGATGCGCTTGACATAAACCGCCGGCGTGTGCACATGGTCAGGGTCTAGCACCCCCGGCTCCACCACCTCGTCCACCTCGGCGATGGTGATGCGGGCGGCGGTGGCCATCACGGCGTTGAAGTTGCGGGAGGTGCCCCTATATACCAGGTTGCCCAAGCGATCCGCCCGCCACGCACGGATGAAGGCGTAGTCCGCCGTCAGGGCCGTCTCCAGCACGTACTCCCGCCCGTTGAACACCCGCTTTTCCTTCCCCTGCTCCAACAGCGTCCCCACCCCCGTGGGGGTGTAAAAGGCGGCGATACCCGCACCCCCCGCCCGGATGCGCTCCACCAAAGTCCCCTGGGGCACCGTCTCGATCTCCAGTTTCCCCTCCCTCCAGGCCCGCTCAGCAGCTGACATTACCGACGGGTTGGCGGTTACGGGGAAGGAGGCGATAACCTTCCGCACCTGCCCATTCTCAATCAGGATGGAGTGGTCAATGTAGCGTTTGCTTCCTGGCATCCCGAAGCCGGCGGCCATGGCGATGCCTGCCGTGTTGGAGATGATGGTCAAGTTTTTGGCCCCGTGCTCCCAGAGGGCCAGGATGAGGAAGTGGGGCATCCCTCCCGGCCCGCCGAAGCCGTCTAGGAAAAGAGTAGCCCCATCAGGGATATCGGCCACCGCCTCCCGAAAGGTGGGGACAACCTTGCGAATAGGCACTTACAGCACCTCCGTGCACGGGACCTGCGCTGTATATATCATACCCATCACCTCCAGGAAAAGGGACAGGCGTTTCTGCTACGATAGAAAGAAAGCCCAGGGAAGGGAGAGGAAGCCCATGCCGACCCGAGACGGGAAGTACGCCCCCCTGCGCCGTCTTTTGGAGTTGTATCCCGACATCCGTCTTACCTTGACCTTTGAGGAGGTGGAACAGGGGCGGCCCGAGTGGCGGGAAACTGCGTATGGTTTCCGAGGGGTCGGGCCTTTGCCCCCGTCCAGCCGTCATTACCGCCAGTGGTGGGCCAACACGCGGAGCCATGTCCAAGCGCGCGCGTGGTTAGACGCGGGCTGGCGCGTCGTGGCGGTTGATGGAGAACGGCAAAGGGTAACTTTTGAACGGGTGCTCACAGAGCCTCGCTGGGAACCGCAGATTATTGAGCCCAAATGGCAAGCACGTTGGGAGCAAGCTGGTCTTCATCGTGTCCCCGACAGGGATGCCCGCCCCAAGTGGTACGAATTGACCATGTACCCCTACCCATCGGGCGACTTGCACATTGGCCACTGGTATGCCATGGCTCCTTCCGACACCCATGCCCGCTTCCGGCGCATGCAGGGCTATCGGGTGCTCCATCCGATGGGCTTTGATGCCTTTGGCCTCCCCGCCGAGAATGCGGCCATCCGCCATGGCATTCATCCCTTCACCTGGACTATGCAGAACATAGAGCGCATGCGCAAGCAGTTGCGCTCCATCGGGGCCATCTATGACTGGGAACGGGAGGTGAATACCTGCGTCCCTGAGTATTACAAATGGAACCAATGGTTGTTCTTACAGTTCTATAAGCATGGGTTGGCCTACCGCTCGCGCGCTCCAGTGGTGTGGTGTCCCTCCTGTCAGACGGTTTTGGCCAACGAGCAGGTGGTCAATGGCCGTTGCGAGCGGTGCGCCACCCCCATCACGCGCCGCGAGATGGAACAGTGGTTCCTGCGCATTACGAAGTATGCCGATGAACTCTTGGACTTCTCGGGGCTGGTAGACTGGCCCGAGCGCATCCTAACCATGCAGAGGAACTGGATCGGGCGCTCCGAGGGGGTGGAGGTGGATTTCTCCATCGCCCACCTGGGCCTCCCCGAGAAGCACATCCGCGTGTTCACCACCCGCATTGATACCATCTACGGCGTGACTTTCCTGGTGCTTGCCCCCGAGCACCCCTTGGTGCCCCTTCTCACTACCCCTGAGCGGCGCGCCCAGGTGGAGGCCTATGTGGAGAACGCCCGCAGGCAGTCGGACATTGAGCGCCTCTCCACCGAGCGGGAGAAGACAGGAATATTCCTGGGGACGTATTGCATCAACCCCTATAACGGCCAGCGGGTGCCCATCTTCACCGCCGATTATGCTGTAGCGTGGTATGCCACGGGAGCGGTCATGGGCGTCCCCGCGCATGACCAGCGGGATTTTGAGTTCGCCCGCAGGTTCGGTCTGCCCATCACTGTAGTGGTGGCTCCCGAGGGGTGGGACGGCAAGCCTTTGGAGCGCGTGTGGGAAGGGCCAGGGGTGATGGTCAACTCTGGCCCCTTTACAGGAATGCCCAACGACCGCGCCAAGCAGGCCATGGCCGATTACGCCGAGCGCCAGGGCTTCGGCAAGCGGGCCGTCGTCTACCGCATGCGGGACTGGCTCATCAGTCGCCAGCGTTATTGGGGCACTCCCATCCCCATCGTGTATTGCTCCGCCTGCGGCATTGTCCCCGTCCCCGAGAAGGACTTGCCCGTCCTTTTGCCCCTGGACGCCCAGTTCAAACCCACCGGGGAATCGCCTTTGCTGTATCACGAGAACTTCCTGCGCACCACCTGCCCCCAGTGTCAGCGCCCCGCTCGCCGGGAAAGCGATACTATGGACACCTTCGTGGATTCCTCCTGGTACTTCCTGCGCTATATCAGCCCCAAGGATACTGACCGCCCCTGGGACCCCGACTTGGTGCGCCACTGGCTCCCCGTGGATCAATACACGGGCGGTGCCGAGCACGCCGTCATGCACCTGCTCTACGCCCGTTTCTTCGTGAAGGCCCTGCGAGATATGGGGCTTCTGCACTTCAGCGAGCCCTTCCTGCGCCTGTATAACCAGGGCGTTATCACCTACCTGGGCGAGAAAATGAGCAAATCCCGCGGGAATGTGGTGCCTCCTGATCCCTATGTGGAACGCCTGGGAGCCGACACGGTTCGGGTATACCTGATGTTCCTGGGACCGTGGGAGAAGGGGGGCGACTGGTCAGTCTCGGGCATCAATGGAGCCACTCGTTGGCTCAACCGCGTGTGGGACCTGTTGCGCCGTCCGCCCAGTGCCCTGGCGGGCAAGCCCGTCCGTGAAACCTCCCAGCGTATCTTCACTCGCAAACTCCATCAAACCATTAAGAAGGTCTATCACGACCTGGACGGTTTCCAGTTCAACACGGCTATTGCCGCTCTTATGGACTTCACCAATGCCCTGCAGGAGGCATGGGAAAGGGCAGATATCGGGCCCGACCTGTGGCACGAGGCCGTGGAGAAAACCATACTGATGTTGGCCCCCATTGTGCCCCACTTGGCTGAAGAGTTATGGGAACAGACGGGCCACGCTTTCAGTGTGCACACCCAGTCTTTCCCCCAGTGGGACGAGACTTTAGCCGCAGCCGAGACGGTTACTCTGGTGGTGCAGGTGGACGGCAAGGTGCGAGATAGGATTCCGGTGCCCGCTGACCTGCCCGAGGAGGAGGCCAAACGGCGGGCGTTACAAAGCCCTCACGTGCAACGCCACCTGAACGGGCGCAGAGTGCAGCGGATCGTATTTGTTCCCGGGCGGATGCTGGTGAACATCGTGACCCAGTAGGCCCGTCGCCTTACCCAGAAGCCGCCTGGGGGGAAGGGGTAGGGCGGCGCGCCGCCAGGAAGCACAGGGAACCGATCACCGTTACCACGGCGACCACCACGAAGGCCAGGCGGTAGCCCACCCTGTCGGCCACATAGCCCACGAACAGGGGGCCGGCGATGGTGCCCAGGGTGGTGATAAGGTTCATAGACCCGGAGATGGTGGCAAAGGCACGCCGCCCGAAGTAATCGCCTCGGATGGCGGTGGTGAACGGCGCCCGTGCCCCCCACGCCACCCCGTGCAACACGCCAAACAGCATCGCTACGGCTAAACTGTGGGTAACGGCTAACACCAGCAGTGCTACCCCCTGTCCTGCTGTGAGCACGGTTAGGGCGATGCGTTTATCCACGCGATCCCCCACGAGCCCCCCGGCCAGTTGGGCAGGGATGCCCACCGCGGTGCTCACAGTTACCACCGTGGCCGCCACCGCCAGGGGCAGGTCCACCTCGTTGTAGAGAAACGGCACCAGGTGCACCACCACCGCATTTGTGGGGATCAGGGCGACCGAGTGACCCAGAGAGATGGCCCAAAAGGCACGGGTGCGCACCGCCTGGCGAAGGGAGAAATCGGGTTCTGCGGGAGGGGGAGGTTGCCCCCGAGCGGTCGGAGGATGGGGCGCTCCATCAGGCAAAAGGCCGAAATCCTCGGGACGGCGGCGCACCAGAAGGGCCATCGGCACCCCTACAATCAGGAGGAATATGCCGGCCCCCACGCTGGTGGTGCGCCATCCCCAGCGCTCCAGGGCGAGGGCCAGGAGGGGCACCAACAATCCACCCACGCTCAGCCCGATGCCTAACAACGAGGCGGCCGTCGCCCGCCGACGAATGAACCAGTTGTTCACCGCCGCCGAAAGGGTTAACCATCCCGCCAGACTGAAGCCTAACGCCAACACCAGAAAACTGGCATAAAACCAGGCGGGGGTGTTTGTCAAACTGAACAGGCCATACCCCACCGTGCACAGAGCCAACCCGACGATAAGCATCCGTCGGGGACCGAGCCGGTCAATAAAAAAGCCCTCCACAGGCCCCAACAACCCCCCTTCTAACCGGGCAAAAGAGTAGGCACCTGACAGCATGGTGCGGCTCCACCCGAACTCCCGTTGCAGGGCCACGAAAAAAGTGCCGAACCCATGGAAGAACAATGCTCCTACAAGGGCCTGGAACCCCGCCCCCACAAGGGCAACCCACCAACCATAGAAAATGCGCGGGGCCCGCACAACCCTGCTCAGAGCGGTGATCGGGTGGTGGGCCATGTTCTCACCCTTCCTGTGCGCCCGTCCTACCCAAGGGGGTGCACTATGCTACCATAGAAGCACAAGGCTCCCGTGAGCGGTGCTAGGTATGGAGTATAAAGACATCCTTTACGAAAGGGAAGGGGGTATCGCCACCATCACCCTCAATCGCCCCGAGACCCTCAACGCCACCACACCCCGCATGCAGGAGGAGATCGCCCACGCATTGGGCGTCGCTGCCGAGGACGCCTCGGTGCGCGTGGTCATCCTCACGGGGATGGGCAGGGCCTTCTGCGCCGGAGCCAACCCCCGCACCTTGGCCGAACGGCAATCTTCGGGGGCATTTCCCCCCACCGTGCACCGAGTGGCCAAGGCCTTGTGGCAATTCCCGAAGCCTGTTATCGGTGCCATCAACGGGCCGGCCGTGGGCGGGGGAATGGACCTAGCCTCCCTCTGTGACATCCGCCTCGCCTCCGACAGGGCGCGGTTCGGCATGGCCTATGTGCGCATGGGCACCATCCCTGCCGAGGGGGGATTGTGGCTTCTGCCGCGGCATATCGGCTTGTCCAACGCCTTGGACCTGATCTGGACGGGCCGTTTAATCGATGCCCAGGAGGCCTTCCGCCTCGGCTATGTGCAGGCGGTGTTTGTTCACCAGGAGTTCCCCCAGCGCGTGCGGGAGTATGCCCAGAGATTGGCCACGGGGCCGACGGTGGCCATCAACACGGCCAAGGTCTTGGCTTACCGTTTCCTGGCTGTAACAGACTTTACGGAGGCCCTGCATCAGACGGCGGAAGCCGCCGCAGTGGTCAACGCCACGGAGGACGCCAAAGAGGGGCCCAGGGCCTGGCTGGAGCGCCGCGAACCCCGCTTCCAGGGACGATAAATAGGAGGAACCGTGATGGCGCGCCGAAAGCGTCAACCCGAGGGAGGCCGTTCACGCCGTGCCCTTGTGCTGGGGGGCGCAGTGGGGCTGGGGCTGGTATTGGTGGCGGTGCTGGTACTCGTGGCCCGCATCGCCCAGTCCCCTCGCCGCGCACCCCTCTTGACAACCCCCTTCCCCCAGGTTACCCCGGTTCCCAATGCCGTATCCCTGACGGTGTTTTTCGACTTTCAATGCCCGTACTGCGGGCAGTTCGCTCGGGAGAGCGAACCAAAGTTGCGTCAAGAGTATATTCAACGGGGGCTGGTCAATCTGCGCGCTGTGCACTTCCCCATCCTGGGGAACGAGTCTTGGCTGGCCGCCCAGGCCACTGAATGCGCCCGGGAGCAGGGGCGCTTCTGGGAATATTACGATGCCCTGTTCCACAAGCAGGCTGGGGAAAATCGGGGTACCTACTCCCCACGTAACCTCAAAGCCTGGGCAAGGGAGGTGGGCTTAGACGGTGCCCAGTTTGATGCCTGCCTGGACAGCGGGCGCACCTTGTCCAAAGTGGAGCAGGACTTTCAAGAGGGAAGGCGCTTGGGGGTCAACTCCACCCCCACCTTTATCGTGGACGGACAGATGATTCGGGGGCTGATGCCATGGGAACGGTTTCGTCTCGTTCTGGACGACGCATTGCGTCGCCGCGGCCTGTCGCCGTAAAGCAGCGGCTCTCTATGGACTGGGGCCGTTGGCTACAGGCCTGTTTGGCGGGGCAGGGTATTGGGGTTGCAGGTTATCTGACCATTGTCCACTACCTGGGCACCACCCCGGTGTGTGTGGCGTCGGAGGGCTGTGCCGTTGTGCAGAACAGCCCCTATGCCACCTTGTGGGGGGTGCCGGTGGCCCTGTTGGGCCTGCTGGTGTATGTGGTGTTGGGCGTTGTGCCGTTGGTTGAGGGGCGGATGCCCGCCGTCCAGCGGGTGGGGACTGTGGGGAGTTTCATCTTAGCCCTGGGTGGGCTGGGCTTCTCGGCCTACCTAACTTGGCTGGAACTTTTTGTCATTAAGGCGATCTGTACTTGGTGCGTGTATTCGGCGGTGCTTCTCGCCTTGCTGACCCCGATAACCTTTTGGCGGGCGTGGAAGGCATGGGCGTGAATGTCTGACGCCCGTTGAGAAGCATCCCTCCGAGCCCACGCCACGAAGGGGAGCTGAACACCTATGGTAGATGTGCGCCCGTTCCAAGGCTTACGCTATCGTCCCTCGGCGGTGGATGATCTCTCGCGGGTGATCAGCCCACCCTATGATGTAGTGCGGGTGGACCAGCGAGGGGTTCTGTACCAACGCAGTCCCTACAACATCATCCGCCTGGAATACGGCCTCATCTTCCCCGACGATACCCCCGAGGACAATGTATATACGCGCGCCGCTTCCCTGTATCGGCGGTGGCTCTCCGAGGGGGTGCTGGGCCGGGAAAGTTCCCCCGCTTTGTATGTCCTGCAGGAAGTTTTCCCCTATGGGGGACGACAACGCACACGGCGAGGACTGCTGGGAGCGGTGCGCCTGGAACCCTATGAGCGCCGGGTGGTTTTCCCCCACGAGCACACCTCTCCCGGCCCCAAGCAGGACCGCCTCCGCCTTCTGCAGGCCACGCAGGCTAGTTTCAGCCCCATTCTTGCCCTTTACCGCCCCAATAACCGTGTGCAACAGATTTTAGATGAGGTAACGGCCACCGCTCCCGAGGTGGAGGCCCAGGGCTGGGACGCCACCACCTATCGCCTGTGGGTGGTTACCGATAGAGTCCTACAGAGGGCGCTGCGCACTACTTTGGAGAATCAGCCCGTCTACTTGGCTGACGGGCACCATCGCTACGAGACAGCCCTAGCCTACGAGGCTATGTGTCAAGCCTCTACTTCCTCCCACCCCGACGACGCCTTCCACTTCGTGCCCATGTGTCTGGTCAGCATGGATGACCCCGGTCTGGTGGTGGAGGCCTTTCACCGCCTTGTCGGCCCTTTGACGGACGAGGAGCGCCGGTCGTTGCAGATGCACCAGGAGCGGATGTTCACACCCTCCGAGGCCTCCTGGCCCCTCACCCTGGACACTGTTCGGGCTATCCTGGACAGCATGCCCGGCGGGGACGTGGCCATCGCTTGTGCCGATAGAGAGGAGGGGAGAATACGCCTCCTGCACCTACGGCCAGGTGTTTTAACTGACCGTGCCCCCCACCCCGCCCTCTTGAAATGCGACACATGGGTCTTACATGAGGGTTTGCTGAGGCCAGCCTTGGGCAAGGAGGACGCCCTTCCCCAAGGCAAGGTGACTTTCGTGCACAGCCTAGAGGAGGTGTGGCACCACCTGAATCGGGGGGAGGCCTCCTTGGCGTATCTTCTGCGCCCCATACCCTGGGCAGTATTTGTGGCCGTGGTGGAGGCCGGTTTGCGCCTACCTCCCAAAAGCACCTATTTTTATCCCAAACTGCCAGCGGGGCTGGTCATCTATCCCGTCGTGGGGAGGCTCCCCCCACCCTAAGCGAGCGCAGGACAATGATACCCCGCAGGCACACCAGGGTTTCCGGTGTCGCCTTAGGGAGATGGCTCGTGGGGCTGGGCGATGGTACGGGCGGCTTGCTGGCTCCTCTCGGCGATGAAGGCCTCCAGTCGGTGGACCTCGGCGGACAGGGTGATGTCGGTGTCGCCAGCACGCAGGCGGGCCTGAAGTTCGGCCAGTTGGCCCTTAGCCTCTTCTATGGAAAGAGTCAACTGCAAGGCGTGCAACTCCTCCTGGGCCTGCTGCTTGAGGCGCACGATACGGGCAAGGGTTTTTTCCGCCGTTTCCAGGCGCTCCTCCACCTCCCCGATGCTGGCCAGGGACAGGTCTAGGGAAGTGGCCCCATATAAGGCGCGGCGGGAAAGGCGGCGCACCTGCACGCGGAACTGCTGGCAGGCTGCTCGGAGGGCCTCCTCCCGTCCCTGCAAGTCTGCGATCAGGAGCCGCAGATGGGCTATGGCTCGGTGAATCTCTTGCGCACCCATGGCCACCACCTCTACCCTCTATTATTTTACGCGGTGTCCAAGAGCACCTGGCGAGGTTCACAGGCCGAACTGGTCTATCAGGAGCAGGGCACGAGCAAGGACCGACACCCCTACGGCCACGTGGTCATAGTCGGTCCACTCCTCCGGGCAATGGCTGAGGCCGTTACGGGAAGGAACAAAGAGCATTCCCACGGGGATGACAGCGGCCAAGCGCGCCGAGTCGTGGGACGCACGGCTCACTATGGGCGCCCACCGCACACCCGTCTCCTGGCAGGCCTGTTCCAAGCGCTGGCGCACCCTCGGGGGAATGGTGACGGGTTCGTCGCAGTGCGTCCAGGCGAACTCCGTCTCCACTCCCCGACGCCGACCTATGGCGTGAATCTCCTTTTCCAAGCTGGTGCGAGCTAGGGTCAGGTCCTCCGCCGATGTGGAACGCACCTCCAGGTGCATGTCCACTCGCCCTGGGATGACATTGACCATGTTGGGATGTACCTGCAGGAAGCCCACAGTGCCCACCATCTCGGCATAGGAGCGCGCCAGGCGCTCCACACAGAGAACCAGTTCGGCAGCGGCACAGAGGGCATCGGCGCGCTCGTCCATAGGAGTGGCTCCGGCGTGGTCAGCCCTCCCTCGGAAGCGGGCCACGGCGCGACAGGGAGCGGCGATAGCGGTTACCACGCCGACCTGTAACCCCTGGCGCTCCATTACCGCCCCCTGCTCAATGTGCAGTTCCAGGTGGCACAGCACACGGGCGGGGTCTAAGCGGGCCTCGGCCAGGCGGTCGGGATCGCCCCCGATACCCCTGAGGAGGTCCACCAGGCGTCGTCCGTCGGGAAAGGTGGCCGTGTGCACCTGGGCGATATCCAGTTGCCCCGCCATGGCACGGCTCCCAAAGGGGGAGAAGCCATAGGCCGTGGGCTCCTCACAGGTGAAGACCACCACCTCCAGGGGATGGCGGGTGCGTATCCCCCCTCGGTTGAACAGACGCACCACCTCCAACGCCCCCACGACGCCCACCATACCGTCAAAGCGCCCACCGGCACGCACGGTGTCTATGTGGGAGCCGGTCATCAGCACAGGGAGGTGAGGTTGTTGGCCCTCTCGCCGTCCGATGATGTTGGCGGCAGGGTCTATGCGCACGGTCAGACCCAACGCCTGCATCTGCTCCACGACCCACTGGCGCGCCTGCCGGTCCTCGGCGCTGAAGGCCAAACGGGTATAGGGCAGGTCGGGCTGGGTGAAGCGGGCCAAGGCCATAAGGTCGCGCTCCAGGCGTTGAGGCGAGGCCTCTAGGTAGGGGAGAGCCATTGTAGCCTCCTCACGGCGACCCAGGAGGGCGATGTAGCGCTATCCCTGCTTCCCATCCCCAGGAAGGCGCACGGCCAGAGGGCGCATCACGCGGGTAACATCCTCTACGCCCTCCAATCCCAACACCAGGTCGATGGTTTTGAGCAGGGCAGAACGGGACAGCACCAGGCGAGCATTGTCGGAAAACTTGTCCAGAATTTCCTGGCGGGAGAGGGGGTGTTGGGGATCGCCCTTGATAAAGTCTCCCGGATGGCGTAAAACACGACCATCCTTGAGGTACACGGTTACGGGTGTGCCCTGGTGGAGGATGTCGCCCGTTTCGGCCACCACCTTCCACTCCACCCGGCGCATCATCTCTTGAATGCGGGGGTCGCGCACCACTGCATCGGTGAAGGTGTCGCGCACCACGTGGCCCAGCACGAGGGCGGCTGCAACATTGAAGTGTAAACTGAACTTGCCTTGGTAGCCTGTCTGGGGAATGGTGTATTGCAAGACGAGGGGCAAAACGGGCCCCGATTCCACCACCACCCTGTCCACCTGCTCCCAGGTGAAGGGGGTCTGCTGGCGCAGGGCATACAAGGCGTCCAGCACCCGATGGTTACCTCCACAGCAGGGGTATTTCTTAAGGGTGATGCCAGGATGCAGGATGTGAAAGGGGCTACCCAGGTTTGTGATGGCCTTTTCCGCGTCCCAGCGCCCCTTGCCGGCGAAGGCGTCCATGAAGCCGTAGGGAGCCTCCAACACATCAGCGCGGGCCGTGAAGCCTTCGCGCGCCAAAAGCGCCGCCATCACTCCCCCCCACGCAGCGTGGCCGGGGTGCAGGGGCTTGGTCATGGTGCCGAAGTTATCTTTGAGGCCAGCGGACAGGGAAGCAGCGATGCCCAGGGCCATCTGGGTCTGGGCGGGCGGGAGGTGTAACAGACGGGCACAAGCAGCAGCCGCACCCACCGTGCCGTAGATACTGGTGGAGTGGAAACCCTGGCTGTACAGTTCCTGGCCGGCGGCCGCCAGTTTCCCCTCCACCTCCAGGCCGGCGATGAAGGCAGTGAGCACCTCCTTGCCCGAGGCGTGCAGGTGCTCCCCCAAGCCCAGCACAGCGGGAAGCACCGGCACAGTGGGATGTCCCACACTCATACCCATGTCGTCATAGTCCAAGGCGTGGCCCATAGCTCCATTCGCCAGGGCGGCCTGGGCGGCGGAGGTCTTCCACGGGGCACCGATGACAGTGGCCTCAGGTTTGCCCCCCATCTGACGAACAACGCTTTTGACGATCCGCCCGACGCCGTCCACAGAGCCTGCCAGGGCAACACCCAGGCAGTCCAGAATAACTTCCTTGCCTATGCGCAAAGCCTCGGGGGGAATGTCCTCGTAGGAAAGGGTGGAAACGAAACGGGCGAGGGTTTCGGTTACCGCCGGCATTGTCATCTCCTGACTATGCACTCAGGGGCATGGTGGCCGTTGGGGAGCGACCTGTCAAGAAGGGAAGGCCGCACACCAGGTGCAGATCGTAGGCATATGTCAGTGCCTTTCACCCCTGGCACGCACATGTGCATAATAGCTAACCTACGACGTGAGGTATCTTATGGTGCACGGCATTATCGCCATCCACGGTATAGGCGAGGGGCAAAGGCGCGGAGAGTTTCTGGCGGAACTGGTGAACGCTGTTGCCGACTTTCTGGAGGAGGCTGGGGGGAAGGTGGAACGGCGCTTCCAGGTGGGGGAACGCGCCACAGCCTATCTAAGGGTTACAGCCCCTGAGGGGGTGGAGGAGTTTGAGTTTGTGGAGGCCTACTGGGCTGACGCCTTTCCACCGCCAAGGGCCACGGCAGTGTTGGGCTGGCTGTGGCCCCAGGTGCGTGCGCAGGTGTCCCTTTTATGGGCTGGCCTCCGCGATGCGGCCAACGATGCCACTTTTGACCCCACAGGCCGTGGCGCTCCTGCGGTGAGAAACCACACCCCCACCTTTTCCTGGGGGACACGCCTTGCCCATGTGGCGTGGCTGGTTACCCTGGCCATCCTGTTGCTGGTGGCCGGGGTGGTGTTCCTACCAGTGCTAGCGCTTTTGCAAGTCCTGATGTTGCTTCCCCTTCCGTCTGCCCTAGGGCCGATGGGCCTACTGGGGAAAACGATCGCCCCTGTCCTCGCCATAGAGCCTTTCCTCATCCGTGTGGTGGGCGACACCTATCGGTATGTGAACGATGGTGCCTGGGCAGCCAACATCCGCGGCATCGTGGAGCGGTGCCTGGTGGAGATGGTCGTCCGCCCAGAGGTAAGCGACATCACCATTGTGGCCCATTCCCAGGGATGCGCCATCGCCTATGACGCTTTGGCCGAGGGGAGTCCCGTGGGACAGGCACTTCGCCTCCACCCCAAGCGCCTCACCCTGGTCACTCTGGGGAGCGGTATTAATCGCATCTTTGCCTTGGCCCACAACTCCAGTTCCTACGCCCGTCGGCGCTTCTCCCTGCCTCTAGATTCAGCTGTGAGGGGAGCGGGCCAGGTTCTCGCTTTAGAGGACCTGCGCCGACGTTTCTATTGGGTAGACCTCTACGCCCGTTTGGACCCCGTTCCCGCGGGGCCGGTGTCCGACTCCATCCTTCGGCAAGCGGGACTGGACCCTGGCCAGGTGAAACGGCGGCGCGTGATTAACACCGACAACCCCGTGAGCGACCATTCCCTGTGTTCCTACTTGGGCAACCGGGACTTGGTCTTACCCCGGGTGGTGCGTGCCCTGTATGGGGGCGATGACCGTTGGAAAGAGGTAACTAGCGTCCGCCCTGAGCAGGTGCGCTGGCGCACCCGTGCAGTGGCCTTTATCCACCTGCCTTGGGTGATATGGGTCTGGGGGGTGATGGCCCTGGCCCTCATCCTGGTGTTCTGGGAAGGGGGTCGGGAGGGATTGGTGGGCGCGGTGGGGCCTAAGGTGCAGGCGCTGCCCGGGCTGGGGCAGGTATTGGAACGCCTGAAGACCGAAAGCCTGCAAGCGGCGTTCGCGGCTGTACTTGTGGCTGGGGCTTTAGGGGGTGTTGCTATCTTGGTAAGCCAGGTCCTGCGGATGACCGTAGCTCGGGGGCGCTTGTAGACCTGCCGCAGGGATTTGTGAGCGCTCTCACTTGCACGGCCTTCCCCCCTGTGCTATAGTATCTGCAAACGAGGGGGAGGGCTCATCGGATGACCGACCCGCTCCTGGCTGACTACTACCGCCAATACGGCCTCATCGTGATCTTCACTGGCCTGGCGGTGTTCGTCCCAGCCAGCATGCTCCTCCTTTCTTGGCTTCTGTATCGCTTGCGCATTCGCCCCTACAAGCCCACACCCACCAAACTGGACACCTACGAGTGCGGGATGCAGACTGTTGGGGGGCGGTGGGAGCGCTTCAATTTCCGCTATTACTTATATGCTCTGTTGTTCGTCATCTTTGATGTGGAGGCGGTGTTCTTATTCCCTTGGGCGGTGGAGTTCCAACGCCTGGGGCTATTTGCCCTGGTGGAGATGCTGGTCTTCCTGGGGATTTTGACCGTGGGATGGGCTTACGCCTGGCGGAAAGGGGCTCTGCAATGGTAACCGCGCCGAAGCAGGAACCGACAGTCCGTGCGCCCCTGTATACCCAGACGGGCGACCTGGACCGCCGCGAGGGCGAGGAAATCAACCTCCTCAAAGCGACCCATACCCAGCCCTTCCCTGACCCTCTCATCCAGGTGCCCCAGGATCTGCAACGCAATGTTCTGGTAACCACTGTGGATGCTCTGCTGAACTGGGGGCGCAAGTCGGCGGTGTGGCCTGTGGCCTTTGGGCTGGCGTGTTGCGCCTTTGAGATGATGGCCAGCGCCATGTCCCGTTTTGACATCGCCCGTTTCGGGATGGAGGCCTTCCGGGCGTCGCCCCGCCAAGCGGATCTCATGATTGTCGCCGGCACCGTGACGTGGAAGATGGCCCCCGCCATTAAACGCATCTACGAACAGATGGCGGAACCCAAATGGGTGATCTCGATGGGGGCGTGTGCCACCTGTGGAGGGCCGTACTACAACATCTACAGCGTGGTGCCGGGGGTCAACCACCTGGTGCCTGTGGACGTGTATGTGCCTGGATGCCCGCCTCGTCCCGACGCCCTCCTGTACGGCATTATGCAACTGCACGAGAAAATCCGTCGCTATAGTATCGCAGGCAAGAAAGCAGGGTTCTAGATGACCAAGCCCCTCCTGGCTTCCGAAGTTGGGAAGAAGGTAGAGGAGGGGGTGCCGGGGTCGGTGGTGCGCGCTCAAGGGGACACCCTTTGGGTGCACCCCGAGCGTCTCCTAGAGGTCTGCCGTCTGCTGAAGGAGACGCCCGGCTTGGAGTTGACCTACCTGGTGGCCATCACCGGGGTAGACTATATTGAATACTTTGAAGTGGTCTACCACCTGGTGTCCATCCGCCACAACCACTCCCTGGTGCTCAAGGTGCAGGTTTATGGGCGGGATGAGCCTACCGTTCCTTCCGTCGTGTCGGTCTGGCAGGGGGCCGATTACCAGGAGCGGGAGGTGTATGACCTGATGGGGGTGCGTTTTGCTGGACACCCCAACCTGAAGCGCATCCTGACATGGGAGGGCTTTCCGGGACACCCTCTGCGTAAAGACCATCTCGGGGCATAGCCATGACGCTGCAGGGCGAGCCGGTCATTATCAACATAGGCCCCCAGCACCCCAGCACCCACGGGGTGTTCCGCCTACGGGTGCTCTTTGATGGGGAGGTAGTGCAAGACCTGGAGCCGGTGTTCGGCTACTTGCACCGGGGCACCGAGAAACTGGCCGAGGAGCGGGCCTATACCCAGATCGTTACCCTTACCGACCGCCTGGACTATGTATCCTCTATGACCAACAACCACGCCTATGTGCTGGCGGTGGAGAAACTGGCGCGCATCCGCCCCACTGAACGGGGAATGTATCTGCGGGTTATTGCCGCGGAACTGTCCCGCCTGGCTAGCCACCTGGTAGCCACGGGCTTCTTTCTGCAAGACTTAGGAGCCTTCGCCACGCCCTTGATGTATTGTTTCCGTGAGCGGGAGCGCATCCTGGACCTGATGGAGATGTTGTGTGGAGCGCGCATCACCTTCAGTTATATGCGTCCTGGTGGTGTATTCCAGGATGCTCCGCCAGACTTCTGGCCCGCCATCCAGCAGTTCCTGAGTGAGATGCCCCACTACCTGGACGAGTTGGAGCACCTGCTGACAGAAAACGAGGTTATTCTGGCTCGCACCAAGGGGGTGGGCATTTTGCCGGCGCAGGTGGCCATCAACTGTTCCGTGAGCGGGCCGGTGCTCCGCGCTAGCGGTGTGCAGTGGGACATCCGGAAAGTGGACCCCTACGATGTGTATGACCGCTTGGAGTTCGACATTCCGGTGGGAACTCACGGTGACTGTTACGACCGCATGATGGTGCGCTTGCAGGAGATGCGCCAGAGCCTGCGCATCCTGGGGCAGGCGGTGCGGGATATCCCCTCTGGCCCCGCCCGTGCCCCCGTGCCCTTCTTCCTCCGCCCCCCGCCCGGGGAGGCCTATGCCCATGTGGAATCCCCGAAGGGGGAACTGGGTTTCTACCTGGTGAGCGACGGGGGGATATCACCCTACCGTTGTAAGATTCGCTCCCCCTCCTTTATCAACTTGACGCCCCTGCGGGAGTTGCTGCGGGGGTGGAAAATGGCTGACCTGATAGTGATTTTCGGGAGCATTGACATCAATATGGGGGAGGTGGATCGCTAATGGGGCCGTGGCTCGCCCAGAACAGCATCTACCGTAACATTTACGCTTTTTTGGACGGTGTGCTGCCCGCCCCGTTGGGGTGGCTGGCCTATTTTCTGGCGGGGTTCACCATTATGTTTCTGCTGATCAACGGGGTACTCCTGCTGGCGGCGGGGATGGTATACGCGGAGCGCCGCCTGCTAGGACGGTTCCAGGCACGCTTGGGGCCCAATCGTGTCGGCCCCTTCGGCATTCTCCAGCCCTTCGCCGATATCATCAAACTGATTCTGAAGGAAGATGTGGTGCCCCGAGGGGCGGATGTGCTCCTGTTCACCGCTGCCCCCGTGATGATGGCCGCCCCTTTGTTCCTCATCACGGCGGTTATTCCCTTTGGGCAGAACTCCTACCTGGCCAACCTGAATATAGGGGTGCTCTACCTGGTGGCGGTAACGGGTATCTCCACGTTGGCCATCTTCTTGGGGGGGTGGGCAACGGGCAATAAGTACGCAATGTTCGGGGCCATGCGCGCCGTTGCCCAACTGATCAGTTATGAGGTGCCCCTGGTGTTGGCGCTGGTGGGGCTGGTGCTTTTGGCGGGGTCTCTGTCCCTGGTGCAGGTGGTGGAGGCGCAACGCCTGCCCTTCCTCCTGCTCCAGCCTTTGGGGTTTTTCGTGTTCTTCGCCGCCACCAGCGCCGAGTTGAACCGCACCCCCTTTGACCTTATGGAGGCCGAATCGGAGATCATCGCCGGCTACCACATTGAATACACGGGGATGCGCTTCGGGCTGTTCCAGTTGGCGGAGTTCGGGGGGGTGGTGGTCTCCTCGGCCCTTATGGCCACCCTGTTCCTGCGAGGGTGGGAGAACCCCTTCGTGCCGCAGGGCTGGCCACAGGTGCTCCCCTCGCACCTGTGGTTCCTGCTCAAGACCCTGCTGTTTGTGTTTCTGTTCATCTGGGTGCGGGCCACCTGGCCCCGCCTGCGCATTGACCAGGTGATGGGCTTCGCCTGGAAGGTGCTTATGCCTCTGGCCCTCATCAACCTAGTGGTAACGGGGATGGAAGTGTGGCTGTGGCCCCAGCCTACTACCGCCCAGTTGTGGGGGATGGTGGTGATCAACTGGGCGGTGGCCGGGGCGTGTCTGGTGGTCTTTAGCACCCTGATGGAGCGGTGGGGGAAGCGACCTACCGCCTCGGTGGTGCCGGTGCGTCTTTCGGCGGAGGTGCGGTAATGCCGTATGGGCTTGGCCTCCTCAAGGGGATGCTGGTAACTCTGACCAACTTTCGGCGCAAGCCCTTCACCATCCAATACCCTGAGGAGCGGGTGCCCCAACACCCCCGCTTCCGCGGCGAGGACTTCGTCTGGTATGAGGAGCGGTGCACGGGGTGTGCCTCCTGCGCCAAGTTTTGTCCCCTGGGCATCATCCGCATTGTGACGCGCCCCAGTGGGATGCAGACCCAGGAGGGAGAGAAGTACGCTTTAGAGGTGTTTGACATTGACTTGGCCCGGTGCATGTTCTGCGGGCTGTGTGTGGAGGCGTGCCCGTACGACGCCCTGCATATGGGGAGTGGGTTTGAACGAGCGCGCTACACCCGCAAAGATTTGGTGATGACGATAGACGAATTGCGCCGCGCCCCGAAGCGGCCGAGCACCTGGTTCCGCCCCCAGTTGGAGGGCAAGGGCTACAATCCCCATACCGACCGTCCTCTGGAATGGCACGAGGTGGGACGCCACCAGGCTCCCTCTCTGGCCGATATGCAGGGGCGCTGGGTGGAGGAGCGGTAATGCCCACCGGCGGTGAGACATCCCCCTTCTTCGCCCTAGTGTGGTGGAGCACGGCGATAGGGACGGTGGTGGCTGCGTGGCTGATGGTGTTTATGCGGGATCTGCTCAAGGCGGCAGTGGCGATGGTGGTGGTGTTCTTGGCAGTGGCGGGATTTCTGGTCATGCTGAACGCCGAGTTCCTGGCAGTGGTGCAGGTGCTCATTTATGTGGGGGCGGTGTCCATCCTGGTGGTGTTTGCTGTCTTGCTCACCAGGGATATCGTGCAGGCTAACGCTCCCCATCGCTACCAGGGATGGGTGTTCCTCCTGTCGGGTTTGGTGCTTGTCCTGCTGGTGTTCGTCGTGTTGGCGACGCCGTGGCACCTTCTATCGAATGTTCCCCTCCCCTCCGAGACGCAGGATGCCCTGGTTGAAGTGGCAGTGAACCCCACCCCTTCTTTAGGACGATTACTGGTGCGGGAGTTTGTCCTGCCCTTTGAGGCGGTATCGGTCGTCTTGCTGGCTGCCTTGATTGGAGCCTTGGTCATCGCACGGGAGCGGTAACCATGCTTGCACCGATTGGCCTGACCCACTACCTTGTGTTGTCGGCTGTTCTGTTCTGCATAGGCATGTTTGGTGTTTTGTCCCTGCGCAATCTCATCGCCATGCTCATGGGCCTTGAGGTGATGTTCAATGCGGTGCTGTTGGCGGGGGTGGCGGTGTCCAAATATATCACACCCCTGGCCTTGCGTGGAGCAGCTGTAGCCCCAGAAGGAGTGCCAGCGGTTCTGACGGGGCAGGTGTTCGGAGTGTTTATTATTACGGTCGCTGCAGCCGAGGCAGCCCTCGTCTTGGCCCTTATTCTGGCGGTGTACCGGGAGCGGGAGACGGCGGACGCCACGCGGTTGGATACGATGAAGAACTAGGACGCAGGAATCGGAGATGGCCACTTTGTGGGATACGGTCCGGTAACCACAGCATCGGGCAACAGAGAGGGGTGTGCAGATGTCGTGGGTACCCTTTAAACGGGTGCCAAACCTCATGGCCGCCGAGATGTGGAAGAACACCCTGGAGGCGGAAGGCCTCCCGACCCGTATCCTGCCTGAGGGGGATATCACCCACTGGAGGGAGCACTGCCCCTTCGTGGTGTATGTGCCCAAAGGGCGGGAGCATGTGGCCGAGGAGATACTAAGGAAGTTGTGAGATGAGCGAGACACTGGCCTGGCTGATTTTCTTTCTGCCGATCGCCTCGTTTGTTCTCATTGGGCTGGGGGTGCGCCCCCTATTCCCCCGCCAGGGGATGCTCGCCGGCTACCTGACGGTGCTGGCAGTGGGGGGGTCTTTCCTCTTGAGCCTGGTGGCCCTACGGGCCACTGTGGGGCACGAGGAGCCCATCGGCTGGCCCAGCCATGTATGGCTTACCATCGGCGATTTCACCTTGCGGGTGGGCATTCGCATGGATGCCCTCACAGCCGTGATGCTGGTGGTGGTCAGCGGGGTCAGCCTGGCCGTGCAGGTCTACTCCCTGGGCTATATGAAGGGCGACCCCGGCATGGTGCGCTACTTCGCCTATATGTCCCTTTTTACTGCCTCCATGCTGGGGTTGGTGTTGTCGTCCAACCTGATTTTGGTGTATGTGTTCTGGGAACTGGTGGGGTTGTGCTCGTACCTGCTGATCGGCTTCTGGTATGAGCGCCCTGCTGCCGCAGCGGCGGCCAAGAAAGCCTTCATTGTTACACGTATTGGCGACCTGGGCTTTTTGTTAGCGCTCTTGTACCTGTTCACGCAGCGGCAGGCTTTTCTGGCCCGGGGACTGGATCCCTTTGACATCGGGCACCTGCACAACGCCGTGGCGGGGGGCTTGCTGTCCGGGACCGCCCTGACGTGGCTAGGGCTGGGTATCTTCGCGGGGGCAGTGGGCAAGTCGGCCCAGTTCCCCCTGCATGTCTGGCTCCCCGATGCCATGGAAGGCCCCACCCCCGTCAGCGCTCTGATTCACGCTGCGACCATGGTGGCCGCGGGTGTCTTCCTGGTGGCGCGGGTGTTCCCTGTGTTTGAAGCCTCCCCAGCCCTGATGGACACCGTCGCCCTCATCGGCGCGTTCACCACTATCCTGGCTGCTACGATGGGGATGGTGATGAACGATATCAAGCGGGTCATCGCCTACTCCACTATTAGTCAACTGGGGCTGATGATGCTGGCGCTGGGGGTGGGGGCCTACTCGGCGGCGGTGTTCCACCTATTCAATCACGCCTTCTTCAAGGCTTTGCTGTTCCTGGGGGCGGGGAGTGTCAACCACGCCACCGGCACCTTTGATATGCGCCTGATGGGCGGTTTGCGCCGATATATGCCCTGGACCTACGTTACCTTTTTGGTGGCCTCGTTGAGCCTGGCGGGTGTGTTCCCTCTGTCGGGCTTCTGGAGCAAGGACGAAATCCTGGCGGAGGCGCTTACAAAGGGGGACGGGGTGGCTCTGCTGGTGGGTATCTTGGCCCTGGTGGGGGTGTTCCTCACAGCCTTTTACGCCTTCCGCGCCCTGTTCCTGACCTTCCACGGCCCGTTTCGCGGCGGGGCGGAGGCGGAGGCTTCTGTATCCCACCATAACGGCCACTCACCCGGCCATAGCCGCGTGCATCTGGGCGAATCGCCTCTCGTGATGCTGGTGCCCATGCTCCTTTTGGGGGTTTTGGCCATCGCGTCGGGTGTTGTGGCCAATCCTCCCACGGCGCTGGGGCCAGTGCCCGCCCATTGGTTTGGCCACTTTGTGGTCAAGCCCGGCGCCCACGCCGAAAAGGTGTCCTTCAACTTGGGCATAGCGCTTGTGTCCACGCTACTGGCCCTGGGGGGCATTGGGCTGGCTTGGCTGATGTACGGAGTGAGGCGTCTGCCTGCAGAGCGCGTGACGGTGCGTCCCGTTTATCAGGTGGTGGCCCGCAAGTATTATATGGACGACCTGTATGAAGGCGTTCTGGCTGGTAGGCTGTTTTACCGTTTTCTCTGCGGAGTGGCGGATTGGTTGGATCGGGTCGTAGTGGACGGGGTGGTGGAGGGCGTGGGATGGCTGGGGCGCAGCCTGGGGCGACCCCTGGCTTGGCTACAAAGTGGCCAGCTGCAAGCCTACGCCAGCGCGATCACCCTGGGCATTGTGCTGATCATCATCGCCTATATGGTGTGGAGGTAAGGCGTGCTCACGGCAACGGTCTTCCTCCCCCTGGTCGGGGCACTGGCGATAGCCCTGTTCCTCTCCCAACCCCGACAGGTGCGGTGGTTCGCCGCCGCCGTAGGGATTGCGGACTTCGTATTAGCCACGCTGGTGTTCGCCGGCTATGACCGCCAGGCGGGCGGCCTGCAGTGGGTGGAGCGCATAACGGGGTGGGTGCCCTCTTTGAAGGTGGAGTATTACCTGGGGGTGGACGGCCTGAGCGCCACGCTGGTCCTCTTGACGGGCCTGCTCGGGCTGGCGGCTATCTTCGCTTCGTGGAGTATCCAGGAGCGGGTGAAGGAGTACTTTGCCTGGCTCCTTGTGCTCCAGACGGCGGTCATGGGCGTGTTCACCTCTTTGGACTTTGTGTTGTTCTTCCTGTTTTG
The DNA here is from genome assembly GCA_025060295.1 of Dehalococcoidia bacterium. Taxonomy (NCBI): domain Bacteria; kingdom Bacillati; phylum Chloroflexota; class Dehalococcoidia; species Dehalococcoidia bacterium. The sequence continues at coordinate 207,146 of JANXCH010000001.1, forward strand.
GGAATTGGAATTGATACCCATGTATTTCCTCATCGCCATTTGGGGGAGTGGACGGAGGGAGTATTCGGCTGTCAAGTTCCTGGTGTTCACCCTGACGGGCAGTGCGTTCATGTTGGTGGGGTTGTTGGTGGTGTTCTTCTCCACAGGCACCTTCAATATGGCTGACCTGGCTGGCCTGACAGGGCCTGGTCTAGACCCCCAGGAGTTGCTTCTGCCGGCGCGTGTGGTGTGGGCGTTGTTCTTCATCGCCTTTGCGGTGAAACTCCCGATATGGCCCCTGCACACCTGGCTTCCCGATGCCCACACCGATGCTCCCACTGCGGTGAGCGTGATGCTGGCGGGCGTGCTCCTGAAGATGGGGGGGTATGGGCTGATACGGGTGAACGCCTCTATGTTCCCCCAGGTTACCCAGGAGGCTGCTTTTCTGCTGGCAGTGCTGGGGGTGGTGAACATCGTCTACGGGGCTATGGTGGTGTTCCGCCAGCAAGATATGAAGCGCCTGATCGCCTACAGCAGTATCAGCCATATGGGGCTGGTGGTTCTGGGCATCGCCTCCTTGCGAGGGGTGGAGGGGCAGGTTTCCCCCCTGGGGTTGACGGGGGCGGCGTTGCAGATGTTCACCCACGGGACCATCACAGGCCTCCTGTTCGTCATGGTGGGCCTGATGTATGAGCGGACGCATACCCGTTACATCCCCGACCTGGGGGGCTTGGCCCGTAAGATGCCGTTTATCGCCACTATCTTTGTGGCGGGAGCCCTCGCTAGCCTTGGGCTCCCCAGCACAAGTGGATTTGTGGCGGAACTGACCACGCTGATGGGCACATTCCCCGTGTGGGGTCTTCTGACGGCTCTGGGAGCCCTGGGTATCGTGTTGGCTGCGGGCTACCTGCTGTGGCTCCTGCAAAGGAGCTTATTCGGCCCCCTGCCGGAGCGTTGGCACCATCACCCCCTCTCCGATGCCACGGGGGTGGAGAAGGTGGCCCCTCTTCTGCTGACCACAGCCATTTTTGTGGTGGGCCTTTTCCCGGCAGTGGTTGCCGATACCCTGACGGTGGGGATAGAGGCCATTATCCAAGGGCGATTTACATAACACGGCACAGTGCGAGGCGAGAGAGGCGATGACGCTCCACGATTTGTATCTGCTGTGGCCTCCGATGGCCCTTGTGGGAACAGGCCTGCTCGTCATCGGGTTAGACCTTCTGCTGCGTGATAAGCGCTCTCTCCCGGTAGTGGCGTTGGCGGGGCTGGGAGTCGCCCTGGCGGGCGGCCTGACTTTGTGGGGCACGGTGCAGGACGCTGGGCCACAAGTGGGTATCTTTGGTACCTTGCGGGTGGACTCTTTCAGCCTGTTTTTCACCTTTTTGTTCATTGCGGCCACGGCCCTGGTAGTATTGGCCTCACAGCCGGTGGTGCACCAGATGGGACGCTGGCACGGGGAATATTACGCCCTGGTGCTCTTCGCCTCCAGTGGGATGATGCTCCTGGCCTCGGCTGCGGAGTTCATAACCTTGTATATCGCCCTGGAACTGACAGCCTTGCCGGTGGCTGCTTTGGCGGCTTTCAGTCCGGATCGGCGCTCCCGTGAGGCGGGGGTGAAGTTCCTCGTGCTGAGTGCCTTCTCGTCCGCACTCCTGCTGTATGGGATGGTGCTGGTATATGCCTTCACAGGTTCGACGCGCCTGGATGCTATCGCCGCAGCGGTGGTGGCGACACCGCTAGACACGGGGGTTCCCCTGGGGTCTTGGGCACTTTTGGGGGGAGCGGTGCTCATGGCGGCGGGGTTCGGCTTCAAAATCTCCTCTGTGCCCTTCCAAATGTGGGTGCCCGATGTATACGAAGGTGCCCCGACGCCCATCACCGCCTATCTGTCGGTGGCCTCTAAAGCGGCGGGGTTTGCCGCTTTGCTACGGGTGTTCTCCACTGTTTTTGGGGCGGCGCCCCTGCAGGAGCAGTGGGCACTGCTATTTGCAGGTTTGGCGGCCGCCTCCATGACTGTGGGTAACCTGGTGGCCATGCTCCAGAACAACGTGAAGCGCTTGTTGGCCTATTCTACCATTGCCCATGCGGGGTACATTTTGGTAGGAGTGGCGGCGGTATCGGCCCGTGCCCCGGAACAGGCCAGCACCGGCCCGGCAGGGGTGCTGTTTTACCTCGCAGGCTACACATTGACCAACCTGGCGGTGTTCTTCGGGGTAATCGCCATAACCACCAAGGTGGGGGGCGAGACCATTGACGACCTTGCTGGTCTGTGGCGGCGCTCCCCCTGGGTTGCTCTGGCGCTGACCTTTAGTCTGGTGTCCCTGTTAGGCATTCCGCCCACCATAGGCTTTTGGGCCAAACTCTATATCTTCGGGGCGGCTGTCCAGACGGGGCTGGCGTGGCTGGCGGTCGTGGGTGTCGTCAACAGCGTTCTATCGGCCTACTATTACTTGCGGGTGGTGCGGGCGATGTTCCTGGTGCCTCCGAAGGAGGCCACACCCCTCCCCACCAGCCCGTCGGTAGGGGCTGCCCTGGCTGTCAGTGCTGCTGCAGTCCTGTTCTATGGTATCCTTCCCTTCCCCCTCCTGCGCCTGGCGGAGATAGCGGCCAGGGTAGGAGGGATATAGCCGTGTGGAGCGCGGGCGCAAGGTATGCTGGGCGCAGGTGTATCGGATAGGCACAGCGCCATGGAGCGCCGGCTGGTCGGCATCGTGTTCAATGGACGGTTGAATGAGGCCCGCTCCCTGGCTCAGCGTATCGCCCAGGCCGTGGGGCCAGATGCCTGGCTCGCCCCTACTGAAGGACTGGACTCCTCTGCCCGCCTTATGGGGCGCTCGCGGCTGGTCATCACCGTCGGCGGGGATGGCACTATCTTGCGCACCGCGCGGCTCGCCGCCCCCTCGGCCGTGCCCATTGTGGGGGTCAATATGGGGAGGGTGGGGTTTATGACAGAACTCTCCCCCCAAGAGGTGTTGGAGCGGCTCCCCGCCTACTTAGAGGGTAAAGGGTGGATAGAGGAGCGCACCATGCTGGAGGCACGGGTGGTGGGTAGTGGGCACTCCCCGGAAGAGGAGGGCATCCCTACTTTTCACGGTCTCAACGATGCCGTGGTAGCCAGGGGCACTGTCTCCCGGCTGATTCATTTGGGTGTTCGGGTGGACGGAGAGGATGTGGCTACCTATGCGGCGGATGGGATTATCGTGGCCTCCCCCACGGGGAGCACAGGGTACGCTCTTGCTGTGGGCGGCCCCATTCTGGACCCGCGCTTAGATTGCCTTCTCCTCAAACCCCTGGCTGCCCACTTGGGGATGAACACAGCCCTTGTGTTGCCGGGACAGGTGAAAGTGGACATAACGGTGCAATCGGAACACCCCGTGGTGCTCAGCGTGGATGGCTTCCAAGACCTGATGCTAGCAGATGGGGATACGGTGCGGGTCGCCCGCAGTTCCTATCGGGCCCGTTTTTTGCGGGCGCATCCCCCGAGCCACTTTTACCGCGGGCTATTCGTGCGCCTGGGCATTCAGCCTCGGCCCAGTACACCCCTTTTTTCCCTACCGAATGAGGATGCAAGGAGCCCTCATGACCATTGAGCGCATTCTGGAGAGCCAGCGCATTTACAACGGACGGGTGGTCTCCCTTCGGGTAGATACAGTGCGCCTGGAGCCCAAAGGCACGCGGGCGATGCGTGAGGTGGTGGAACACGCCCCAGGCATTACCATCGTGCCGGTGGATGCTCAAGGATCGGTCATTCTGGTGCGTCAGTTCCGCACTCCCGCTCAGCAGGTGCTCCTGGAATGTCCTGCGGGAACGATGGAGCCGGGGGAGACCCCCGAGCAGGCGGTGCATCGGGAACTGCTGGAGGAGACAGGCTACCGCGCCCAGAGCCTGGTGCGTTTGGGCGGGTTCTGGATGAGCCCGGGATTTTGCACTGAGTACATGCACGCCTACTTGGCGTTAGGGTTGGAACCTGGCCCCGCCCAACAGGAGGCGGACGAAGATATCCAGGTGGAACGGGCGCCCGTAGATCGCATCCCCGACCTGGTGCGGACGGGGCAGGTGCAAGACGCCAAAAGCATCGCCGCTCTGCTTCTTGCCTACTATCTCCACAGGGAATGGTTACAGCGATAGCCGAAGTTGTCAGAGCGTGTGATGCTTTGCTATTCTGGCAGGAGAAGCAGGGAGAAGAAGCCATGCAGGAATACCACGTGTTGGTGATAGGCGCCGGACTGGCGGGGATGCGCGCCGCCTTAGAGGCCCACAAGCAAGGGGCACGGGTCGCCTTGATGAGCAAAGTGCATCCCGTCCGCAGCCACTCCAATGCCGCCCAGGGAGGCATCAACGCCGCCCTCACTGATAGGGGCGACCGCTGGGAAGACCACGCCTACGATACGGTGAAGGGGAGCGATTGGCTCGGCGACCAGGATGCTATTGAGGTGATGTGTAAGGAGGCCGGGCAGGAACTAATCAGCCTGGAGCACATGGGGGTGATCTTCAACCGCGATGAGCAGGGACGCCTGGGCACCCGCGCCTTCGGTGGTCAGCGCCGCGCCCGCACCTTCTTCGTCGCCGACATCACCGGCCAGGCCATCCTCCACGTGATGTACGAGCAAATCCTTAAGTCGGGGATCGCCCTGTTTGAGGAATGGTTCTGCACCGACCTGGTTGTGGAGAACGGGCGGTGTGTGGGATGCGTGGCGATGGAAATCCGCACGGGCCGTGTAGCCTTTATCCCCGCCCGCACCGTCATCCTGGCCACCGGCGGCTTGGGGCGCGTCTTTGAACCATCGACCAATGCCCTCATCTGCACCGGGGATGGCATGGCCTTGGCCTACCGCGCGGGGGTCCCCCTGATGGATATGGAGATGGTGCAATACCATCCCACCACCCTGAAGGGCAGCGGGGTGCTCATCACCGAGGGGGCCCGGGGCGAGGGGGCCTACCTGCTCAATAAGGATGGGGAGCGCTTCATGGCCCGCTACGCTCCCACCATGATGGAGTTGGCTTCGCGCGATGTGGTCTCCCGCGCCGAGATGACCGAAATCGCCGAAGGGCGCGGCGTGGATGGCTGTGTTCTCTTGGACTGCCGCCACCTGGGGGAGAAGAAGATCCGCGAGCGCCTGTCGCAGATCTATGAGATCGGCCTGGACTTCGCTGGCGTTGACATAACGAAAGAGCCCATCCCCATCCGCCCGGGGATGCACTACCAAATGGGGGGTATCAAAACCGACATCTGGGGGCGCTGTTGGGACCCCCAAGGGAAGTGGCAAGGGGTGGAGGGGCTATTCGCCGCCGGGGAGTGTGCGTGCGTCTCGGTGCACGGGGGCAACCGCCTGGGGGCCAACTCCCTCTTGGACACGGTGGTGTTCGGACGACGCGCCGGCGCCACGGCCGCCCAGTGGGCCCAGGACAAACCCCTCCCCACTCTCAACGACGCCCACTGGGTTCAGAAGACCGAAACCCGCATCCGCACCCTGCTGGCACGCGAGAACAACGGCGATACGGTAGCCCGTATCCGGTGGGAGATGGGTACCACTATGGACCAGTTCCTGGGGGTGTTTCGCGAGCAGGAGGGGATGGAGCAAGCCTTGCGCACCCTCCGCCAGTTGCGCCAGCGCTACAACAAGGTCAGCGTGCGGGATAAAGGGCGAACCTTCAACACCGCCCTTATCTTCGCCCTGGAACTGGATTATATGCTGGAGTGCGCAGAAGCCATCGTCCGCAGCGGCTTGGAGCGTAAGGAGAGCCGCGGTGCCCACTACCGGCGGGACTTCCCCAAGAGGGACGACGCCAACTGGCTCAAGCATATCTTGCTGTATTGGCGCGGGGAGAATGATCCACCCACGATCACCTATCTCCCCGTTACTATCACCCAGTGGCCCCCAGAGAAGCGGGTGTATTAGAGGGTGTCTGCTTACCCTGTAAGGAGAAGCCATGCGCATCACCATAAAAGTCCGTCGGTTCAATCCCGAGGCCCCTAAACCCCAGCCCTATTGGCAAGACTACACCCTGGAAGTGACGAAGACATCGACTGTCCTTGATGCCCTCATTCGCATTCGCGAGGAGGTGGACGAGTCCCTGGCCCTGCGGTGCTCCTGCCGCAGTGCCATCTGTGGCTCCTGCGCTATGCGCATCAACGGGCACGCCAGCCTGGCCTGCAAGACCAAAGTGAGCGCCGTCGTTGACGCGCACAACACCCTCACGGTGGAACCCATGGGCAACCTGCCCGTGATTAAAGACCTGGTGGTAGATATGACGCCCCATTGGCACAAGGTGCGGGCAGTGGAGCCCTGGCTGCAGCCGGTGGGGCCGGAGCCACAAGGCGAATACTTGGCCCCTAACGAGGCCATGCTCCACCTGGCGGGAGTGATGAACTGCATCATGTGCGGGGCGTGCGTCTCGGACTGCACAGTGCTGGAGGTGGACTCCAACTTCCTCGGGCCAGCCGCCCTGGCTAAGGCCTACCGCTTCGTCGCCGACCCCCGCGACGGCATGACGAAGGAGCGCCTGGCGAAGTATAACGCCTACGGTGGTATCTGGGACTGCACCCGCTGTTACGAGTGTGTGCAGGTGTGCCCCAAGGGGGTTGCCCCTATGGACCGCATCATGGCCATGCGGGAGCGGGCTATCGGTATGGGCCTCAAGGATACCTATGGTGCCCGCCACACCTTGGCCTTTGAAGAGCTGGTAGAGCACAGTGGGCGGTTGGACGAACTGCGCCTGCCTTTGAAGACCTTCGGCTACACCAACATCCCCAAACTGGTCGGGCTTTTGCCTATCGCCCTGCGGGCCTTGCCCAAGCAGAAGGCCCCTTCGCCCTTCCACAAGCCCATCCCCGAGGTGAAGAGTTTTCAGACCACCTTCCGCAAGGCTCGTCAGGCCGCCGAGACGGAGCGCCAAGCCCCCACCAGCCAGGCTCACCACGGATAAGGAGGCTGTCGTGAAGTTCGCCTTCTACCCAGGTTGTGTCTCCCGCGGAGGGTGCCCGGAACTGTATCCCTCGGCGGTGGCAGTGGCGCAGAAGGTTGGGCTGGACCTGCAGGAACTCACCGGTGCCTCCTGCACAGGGGCAGGGGTGCTGCAAGAAAGCAACCTTTTCCTGGGAGACTGCCTGAACGCCCGCACCTTCGCCATGGCGGAAAGGTTGGGCCTGCCGATTTTGACCATCTGCTCCACCTGCCAGGGGGTTATGGCTCAGGCCCGCTATCGCCTCCAGGATGAGGGCTACCGCCAGAAGGTCAACGCCGTCCTCGCCGACGAGGGGCTCGTCTATAAGGGCACCGTAGAGGTGAAGCACCTCCTCTGGGTGCTGGTGGAGGACATCGGCCTGGAGAAGATACGGAGCATGGTGGTCCGCCCCCTCACGGGCTTGCGGGTGGCCCCCTTTTACGGGTGCTACATCGTCCGCCCCTCCAAGGTTTTGGGGTATGACGAGCACGCCGAGCGCCTCCAGGCCCTGGAGCGCCTGATTGAAGCCCTGGGCGGGGAGCCGGTGGACTTCCCCGGCAAGACGCGCTGCTGCGGCTTCCCCATCCTGACCATCAACGAGCGCAACTCGGTGGCTATGGTGGCCAAGCATACCTGGGATGCCAAGGAACGGGGGGCTGATGCCATGGTTACCCCGTGCCCCCTGTGCCACCTCAATCTGGACGGCTACCAGGTGAAGGCTATGGGCTACTTGAAGGACCGAATTGACTTGCCCATCCTGCATCTGCCGCAACTGGTGGGGCTGGCCCTGGGTATTGACCCGAAGACTCTGCGGTTGGGCCGGCACCTGATTGCGGTGGCACCTGTTTTGGACAAGTTGGGGAAGGTAGCGGTGAAGGCATAAGGAGGGGGGCACCAGGATGTTCCGTATCAATATGGATCCCGACATCATTGCGGTGGGGGGATTCGTGCTCTCGTGGCACGGATTGCTTAGTTTTCTGGGGGTGGCGTTGGCAGTGTGGTTGGTAGGACGCTGGGCACCGAAGCGGGGCATCTCCACCGACGCCGTCTACGCCACGGCCATCTGGGCCATCATTGGGGGGATTATCGGGGCACGCCTGATCCATGTGATAGACGAGTGGCGCTTCTACATGGCCAACCCGGTGCAAATCCTCGCTATCTGGAACGGGGGGATTGGCATCTGGGGGGCCATTCTGGGGGGATTTGTGGGCGGAGCCATTTACGCCCGCCTCAACCGCATCCCCGTGGGGCGCTTGGCCGATATCACCGCCCCCGCCCTGCTCCTGGCCCATACCGTGGGCCGTGTGGGGTGTGTGATCGCGGGCGACCACGTCCCCAAACCCACCACCATGCCCTGGGGTGTGGTGTGGGCACACCCTGACACGATCACCAACCAATACTATGGTGGGCAACCCGTGCCCGCCCACCCGGCCGTGGTGTACGAGATGATCTGGAATATGCTGGTGTTCGCCCTGCTGTGGTGGGTGGTGCGCGACCGCCTCAAGCCGGAGGGTATGGTGTTTACCCTCTACCTTGCCCTGACGGCCATAGGGCGCTTCTTCATCTACTTTTACCGCATCGATCGGGAGTGGTTTGCAGGATTGGGGCAGGCGCAAATCATTTCCTTGCTGGTCCTGGCGGTAACAGTCCCCCTATTGGCGCTGCGGGCACGCTGGAGCCCCTCCGCGTCCCTTCCTGAAGCCCAGGTGGCCCCCCCTCGCCCGCAGAGGGGGAAAGCACAGGCCTAGGCGGAAGGACGCAAGTCGCGCACCAGTAGGCGAAGGCCTCGGCTGCCCTCGGACACGCCCAGGTCCGGCGTAAAGACTACATCGCACACAGCAGGCACCCCCTGCCCCCACACACGCCCTAAACGAAACCCCACCGCATCCCACATCGCTCTGCCCTGGCGAAAGCGCAGGAGCAAGTGCTGCCCGTCATCGCCTGCCAGACGCCACGCCACCACCTCCACTCCCCGCGCTAGGAACAGAGGCTCGGGATTGCCCGGGCCGAAGGGTGCCATGCCACCCAGGGTGTGATAGGCCACGCCCAGCATATCGGTGAAGGTGGCTTCGGCGTCGATGACCAGCGTGGGTGTGGGGGCGGAACCACCCATTTGGGCGTGGGCGGCCCGGGCCAGCACATCCTGCACGGTGGGCACGGCATCCGTGGCACATTCAAATCCTCCGGCACCGGCGTGGCCTCCGAAGCGGTCCAACCATTGCGCCCCTGCCTCCAACACCTTTCCAATATGCACCTCGGGGATGCTCCGGGCGCTGGCACGGACACGATCGCCCCACTGGGAAGCCACCACCGCAGGCCTGTAGAAGGCCTCCACTAACGCTGCGGCCACCAGGCCGTTCACCCCAGGCACGAACTCCTCCCCCCTGATGAAGAGAAGGGGCGGAAGCGGTTGACCCCGTAAACGCTCCAGGGCCAAACCCAGCAGGGCATCGGTAAGGCGCTGGCGCTGGTCGTTGAGCCGCTCCACCTGCTGGGCTAGGGGGATAGCCTCTTGGGCGGTGGGGGCCAGAAGCAGATGAAGACTGAGGGCAGCACTGGCCAGGCGGCCGGCGGCGTTGAGACGGGGAGCGAGGACGAAAGAGACCGTCTCGGCCGAAACCTCGTCCGGACGCACCCGTGCCGCCGCGCACAGGGCGAGCAGGCCGGGGCGGTGAGTTTGGCGCAGGTGCGCCAGCCCCTCCCGCACAATGGCGCGGTTCTCCCCTGTAAGAAGGCCCATATCAGCGATGGTCCCCAAAGCCGCCAGTTCAAGAAGGCCCGCCGGCAGAGGGCGTTGGAGGGTGTGGTAGAGGGCCTGGGCCAGTTTCAGGGCGAGCCCCGCTCCCGTGAGGTGCACAAAGGGGTAGCGAGACCCTTCCAGCCAGGGCGAGACGAGGGCAACAGCCTGGGGGAGGGTCTTGGGGGGCAGGTGATGGTCGGTGATGATCAGGTCCAGCCCAAGGGGACGGGCCTCAACACTAGGGATAGCCCCCGTTATGCCTGTGTCCACAGTGATGACAAGGGTTGCCCCCTGCTGGTGCAAAGCCTGTAGGGCCTGACGGTTCAGCCCATGCCCCTCCGTCAGCCTGTCGGGAAGGTAGGTCAACACCCGCGCCCCCAGCCCTTGTAGGGCGTCCACCAGCAGGGCGGTTGCCGTTACGCCGTCGGTGTCAAAGTCACCGTAGATAGCGATAGTCTCCCCGCTTAGCAAGGCCCGCAGGATGCGGTGCACCGCCCGGTCCATCTGGGGGAGTAGGAAAGGGTCGTGGCTGACCCCACGGGGAGGGGAGAGAAAGGTAGCCACCGCCGAGGGGGTGCGCAGGCCCCGATGCCAAAGGGATGCCGCCACTGGCAGGGGGAGGCCCAGGGATCGCGCAAAATGCAAGGGGGGCGGCGGTAAAACTTGCCACCGCCGTTGCGGGTAAGTGGGAAGCAAACGGCTCACGGCTCCCATTGGCGAAAGATGAGGGTTGAGTTATGCCCCCCGAAGCCGAAGGCGTTACTCATGGCCACGCGCACGCGTCCCCGTCGGGGCGTCCAGGGGGTATAGTCTAAGTCGCACTCCGGGTCTGGTGTATCCAGGTTGATGGTAGGCGGGATGGCCCCCCGCAAGATGCTCATGACCGTGATCACCGCCTCCAATGCCCCCGCCGCTCCCAACAGATGCCCCGTCATGGACTTGGTGGAGCTGATGGGAATGCGATAGGCCTCTTCGCCGAACACGGTCTTGATGGCCTGGGTCTCGTATTTGTCGTTGAGGGGCGTAGAAGTGCCGTGGGCGTTGATGTAGTCCACATCCTGCGGTTGCAGGCCAGCCCGCCGCAACGCCAGGGCCATAGCCCTTGCCCCGCCTTCGCCGCCCGGGGAGGGCTGGGTGATGTGGTAGGCATCGGCGGTGGCGGCATAGCCGACCAGTTCTCCTAAGGGCCGGGCGCCGCGCGCCAAAGCATGCTCCAAACGCTCCAGAACCAGGATGGCCGCCCCCTCCCCGATAACAAAGCCGTCCCTCTGGGCATCAAAGGGGCGGGAGGCCCGTTCGGGCTCATGGTTGCGGCGGGAGAGGGCCTGGCACGCATTAAATCCGGCGATGGCGATGGGGCAGATGGGCGCCTCGGCCCCACCTGCAAGGGCCAGATCCACTTCGCCGCGACGGATGAGTTCGTAGGCCTGCCCGATGGCGTCTGACCCGCTGGCACAAGCGGAGACGATGCCGAAGTTGGGGCCTTTTAGCCCAAAGGCGATGGAGACTTGGCCGGCAGCCATATCGGTGAGCATCATAGGAACAAGGAAAGGGCTGACCCGCTGCGGCCCTTTCTCGTGGAGGACAGCGAACTGCTGGGAGAGGGTGAGGATGCCGCCCACTCCCGTGCCAATGATGGTGGCGCATCGCTCGGGATGCGCCAGACGCCCATCCAGTCCGGCTTGGCGCAGGGCCTCCTGGGCGGCGGCGATTGCGAACTGGGCAAAGCGGTCGGTGCGGCGGGCCTCCTTCCGATCCATGTAGTTTTCCGGTGCAAAGCCTTTGACCTCGGCGGCGATCTGGGTGTCAAACGGGGTAGGATCAAAGGCCGTGATGCGGGCCACCCCTGACTTTCCCGCCAAGAGGGCTTGCCAGGTAGCCTCCACTGATAGGCCTAGCGGGGAAATCACCCCCATTCCCGTTACAACGACGCGCACACGCTCCACGGGATATCCTCCCTAAACGCACTATACTTTGGCGGAAGGGTTTGATGGGGACTCTGCCCAGGTAATGCGGCTTTTCAGCCAGGACGCCGGGGAACGGACAAGGGCCGCGAAGTTGCCTGGAGGGCTGGGCTTGTCCACCAGAGTGGGCAAGGCGGTGGAGGGGTTACGCATGGCATCCTGTAGCCATTGCACCGCCAGTTCCAAGTGGGGGCGCCCCATACGATAGCAAGGCACCAGGGCGATGTTGCGGCGGACAGCCTCAAGGAGCAAAATGCTGAAGTTAGTGTCGTGGGGACGCCGCCCTGGGGGAGCCGGAGCCAGCAGGAGAACAACGGCCCCATTAAAGTGTATCCTGCCCAGCAGGGATGCCACGACAGAGAGGTCGCCGCTGGTGTCCACTAGGGCATCGGCTGGTTCTAACTGCTCCACCGCTGAGTTGTCCTGCTTGTGGGTAGCCCATGGGGTAATCCCTGCCCTAGTGAGGAGGTCCGTAAGCGCCTGGGGCAAAGGCTGGGTGGGGTAAAGGGTAACCTGTGCGCCGAGCGAGCGCAGATAAAGGGCTGTAACAAGGGTGAGGACAGAAGAGCCCGCCACCAACAGGTGCTTGTCGCCGGCCCATCGGGGCTGGTCCCAGCGATGCTCAAAATGCGAGCAGGAGGGGAGGGTGCGCCTCTGAACGGTGGTAAGATAATGGGCACCCTTAATGGCCAGGGCAAGGGGTTCCGCCAGAAGGGCGATGTCGGCGATAGCCGGGCTAATGACGATGAGGTGCTCCTCACGGTCGAGGGTCCACTGACAAGCCCAGCCGTGGGCCCGATGCAAGCCCGGCTCGGCATAGAGGTTCGTCCCACACTCGTCAGGGTATCCTTGAGCACATGGGGCACACACTCCACAGGAGCGCCTCAGCGTGGGGATGACCCAGTCGCCCACCTTGAGGGTGCGCACCTCGCGCCCCGCGGCCGTTACTCGGCCCACCATCTCGTGGCCCACCACCCATCGCTCGGGGTCGGGGGATAGGCCTTCGTGGCGCACGAGGAGGGAGTGGTCAAAAGGGCACACCCCTACCTGCTCCACCTGCACCTGCACTTGGCGCGCCCGGGGAGGGCGCGGCACCGGCGCCTCCACTAGGTGGGGTGTCCAACGGGCGCGCGCAGGGAAGATCACCAGGGCACGCATACTCCTCCCCCGCACCTGCTCATAGGGTAACCGCAGACGCTGCGGCTTTCAATGGAAGGGTGGGAGCCATTGGAGAGGCTTTTGAAGAGAAAGCCGCCCCCTATTTACCGGGGGGAGGAATACGCTGATACACCCCCCGCCAGGTGACTTGCAAAAGGGGACTAAATCGCCCCCCAGCTATCCAACGGGGCCGATGCATTTCCGCCATTTCGCGCACGGCCAAGAGGGGGTCTGGTGCATCGGTCTCGTAAAGGGCCAGATAGCGGTCCTGCCCAGGCTGGGGGAGAACGGCTTCAAAGCGGTAGGCGGTGTGAAACAGCCCCGTGGACAGGATATCTGGCACATGGATGGTGTTATACCACTCGTTGAACTCCCGCTCTTGGGCGGAGTTGGCGCAGTGGCTCTGGACAGCGTAGAGGCCCGTTATCGGAGCGCGGCCTGTCTTGGCGGTGGTGAAGGAGGGGCCAATGCGTCTCCACATCCAACGGGCCACCACCTGGAGAGCGGGGTGCATGCGCCCCTGAGCTATCCACTGGGGGGTGAACCGCTCCATAATCTCGTGGGGAATTTTCTCTAACAGGTTCTCTTGCTCCACCTCGTAGATGGCCAGGTAGCGGGCGTCGCGCTGAAGAGGGTCGGCATTGCGATAGCGGGTGGGGTGGGTAACCAGGCGGGTAGCCAGCATATCCGCCAGATGAACGCTGTCATACCAGCGGTTGAACTCCTCCTCCTTGAGGGGATCGGTGCAGTTGGCGGTTACAAAGCGGATGCCCGCAGGATAGCGTCCCTCCATAGCTCTGCCTCCGTGACGGTTGACGCTCTCCGCTTACTGTAGGGATGGGGTGCAGGGCTGTCAAGATAGGATGGAGTGTATACTAGGGGTGTCCGACCCAACCCGCCCCGGGGGTGTGTATGAGGGAACGCCAAACCCTTCTGCCGGTGTCGTTCGGACCTTTGCAGGGAGTGCGCATCCTGTCCACGGGCACCTGGATCGCCCAACCCTTCGCCGCTACCCTTGCAGCCGAAATGGGGGCAGAGGTGGTGCAGATTGAACGCCCCGGAGAAGGGGATGAGGCGTGTCGCGTCCAGCCCGACGGGCTCCTGCTCCCCACACGCCAAGGGGGACGAGTGGGGTGCATCTTCTTGCAGGACCGGCGGTGCGTCTTCTACGTCACCCTCAACTTCGCCCACCCCAAAGGGCGCGACCTCTTCCTACGCCTGGTGCCCCATTTTGACATCTGGATGGAGAGTTCCCGCCCCGGCACTTACGCTAAATACGGGTTAGATGATGCCACAGTTTTGCGCCAGAACCCCCGTTTAGTCATTGTCCATGTGTCTGGCTTTGGGCAGAACGGGCATCCGGACTATATTGGACGCCCTTCATATGACCTCATCGGGCAGGCCTTCGGAGGGCTGATGCACCTGACCGGCCCCCCACCTCCGGAACCCCCCACGCGTGCTGCTCCGTGGACCGGAGACTATATCACCGCCCTCTTCGCCTTGTGGTCGGCCCTGGCGGGCTATATTTATGCCCGACGCACAGGGGTAGGGCAATCCATTGACCTAGCTCAATATGAAGCCGTCCACCGTTGCCTGGCGGGCACGATGGTGGCCTACTTTCAGGGGGGTGGCATCCGCCAGCGCAGGGGCAACCGCGCCGGAGAACTGCAGCCCTACGACGCTTTCCACGCTGCCGATGGGATGGTCGTCATTGCCGTGGCCAACTACTCCCTTTTCACCAAACTGTGCCGTGTGATAGGGCTACACAAGGATGAGCAATGGATGCGCACCGCCCATCATCACCCCGACTCGGAAATAGGGATGGAGTTCGATGCTCACCTGCGCGCATGGGTGATTCAGCGCCCGGCCCTGGAGGTGGAACGCATCCTCAACGCCCAGGGCATCCCCTGCTGCCGGATTATGAACGCCCAGGATATGGCCGAGGACCCCCACTACCAAGCCCGGGGCGTGCACATAACCTGGGAGGACCTGCAGGTGGGGCCAATTCGGGGCATTGGGGTGGTGCCCCACTTTAGCAAGACACCGGGGAGAGTGTGGAGGGGCACCGCACCCACGGGCTACGACAACACTACTGTCTACGGGAGGTTGCTAGGCCTTTCGCCCCAAGACATCGAGGCGCTCCAGAAGGAAGGGGTAGTGTAACACCCACGCCCGTATCGGGTGGCTGCCCGGCCAGGATTCGAACCTGGGTCAAGGGATCCAAAGTCCCCTGTGCTACCGCTGCACCACCGGGCATTGCCCACACCCTAAAGTATTATACGCTACTGGGGTTCGGTTTCCCAAGGGCATCCAGGGGTGGCGGGGTAGTGCCCCCGTTTCCGACGCGCTATGCTAGAAAACGAGGGAAGCTATGCGCTTTGAACGTGGAGACCCCGAACGGCCCAAAGGGCACGCTGTTTTGTACTTCCATACGGGCGAAGGGCGCTATTTGGCGACCTATCTTGTGGTTCTCCCTGTGGATGTGGATTTTACGCGGTATATGCCCCCCTACTTAGCAGCCCATATGGGCGGTGCCAGCGCCCTCGACCTCTCCTGCTTCGCTTTTCCGCCAGTGCCCGAAGCCGTATCCAGCCTCGAGGCGCTCCAGCAGATGGCCCAGCAGAGGGACGACGACCTCCTCTTCGGCGGAAGCATCGCCACCGGCGATACTCTGGCCATGGTCGCCCAAGTAGCCGAGGCGGTGCAGGCCTATGCTCGGGCCTACCATCGCTGGCGGCAACAATGGCCCGAACCGGCCCCCGCTTCTGCAGCGCCCATGACACCTGAAGGTGCTTCATCCGACGTGGGGGTGCCAGAGGTGCTCTATGGCTTTATGGAGGAGCGGGAGCGTTTGGCCGAACTGGCGCGCTTGGTGGGCAAACTGCGCTTCGCTGTGGAGGGGGGCGACCAGAAGGGGATGGCCGAGGCGGAGGCGGAGGTGCGAACCTTGGCTCGCTACCTAGACGACCGCTACGCCATCAGCCGTTTGCTGGAGGCGGTGAAAGATCCCTCCCCCCGCGGGGCGCGGTTAGCCCAGTGGTACCTGGAGCGGGGGTGGAAACTGGCCGAGCAGGATTGGGAGGCGGTGAAGGCCCTGGAAGCACGTATCGCCGCCGAGGAGGGGCATCCATTCCCGCCTTGACAGAGTGCCGCTGCTGTCCCTAGCCTAAAGGTGTGGGCCCGTAGCTCAGCGGTCAGAGCGGCCGGCTCATAACCGGCGGGTCCTAGGTTCGAATCCTAGCGGGCCCATTATTACATCGTCTGCTTCAGCCAGGGCATCATCTCCCGCAAGCGCTTGCCCACCTGCTCAATGGGGTGGGCGCTTTCCTCCTCCCGCATGCGCAGGAAGCGTTTGCGTCCCTCGTCGTTCTCGGCGATCCACTCCCGAGCGAAGGTGCCGTCCTGCACCTCCTTCAAGATGCGCTCCATCTGCTGGCGCACGTGCTGGTCAATCACCCGGGGGCCGCGGGTATAGTCCCCGAACTCGGCCGTGTCGGATACCGAATAGCGCATCCAGGAGAGACCACCTTGGTAAATCAAGTCCACGATCAGTTTCAACTCGTGCAGACACTCGAAGTAGGCCACCTCGGGCTGATAGCCCGCCTTCACCAGGGTCTCGAACCCCGCCTTGATAAGGTTGCTCACCCCTCCACACAGCACAGCCTGCTCCCCGAACAGGTCGGTTTCCGTCTCCTCTTTAAAGGTGGTCTCGATGACGCCGGCGCGTGTGCACCCGATGGCTTTGGCGTAGGCCAAAGCGACGGGCTTGGCCTGCCCCGAGGCATCCTGGTGCACCGCCACCAGCCCCGGCACCCCCAAACCCCGGGTGAACAGGTCGCGCATGCGATGCCCCGGGGATTTCGGAGCCACCATAGCCACATCCACAATGGGGGGCGGGATGATTTGCTTATAGTGGATGTTGAAACCGTGGGCGAACATCAGGGTCTGGCCTCGGCGCAGGTGGGGGGCGATGGCCTCCTTGTAGACTTTCGGCTGGGCCATATCAGGGATCAGCATGACCAGGATGTCGGCCTTCTGGGCCACCTGGGCCACTTCGTAGACCTTCAGCCCCGCCTCCTCTGCCTTGCGCCAGGATTGACTGCCCGGATATAAGCCCACGATGACCTGCTGGCCGTTGTCCCGGGCGTTGAGGGCATGGGCATGCCCCTGAGAGCCGAAGCCCAACACGCCAATAGTCTTCCCTCGCAACAGAGCCAGGTCGGCGTCGGGTTCGTAATATATGCGCGCCATGTGCACCCCTTCCTTATCAGGCACTTTCACCCCGCTCTCGCGCCCCTCCCTCCGCCTCTGCGGGCATTCCCCGCATCATGGCCAGACGGCCGCTGCGCATGACCTCGCGGATGCCGAAGGAGCGCAGAAGACGGATAAGGGACTCAATCTTGTCCTCGTCCCCCGTGACCTCTATTATGAGGGACTCGGGTGCCACATCCACGATATTCGCACGGAAGATGTCCACCAGCTGAATGATCTCACTGCGGGTTTGGGGGGTGGCTCGCACCTTGATGAGGGCCAGCTCCCGCGCCACGATGTTCTCGCGCGTGATGTCCGAGACCTTTACCACATCCACCAGTTTGCGCAGTTGCTTGGTAACTTGCTCGGCGACCTCATCGTCCCCATAGACCACGAAGGTCATGCGGGAGAGGCCCTCCTGCTCCGAATGACCCACCGACAGGGAGGCGATGTTGAAGTTCCGCCGCCGAATAACACCCGACACACGGCTCAAAACCCCTGGCTGGTCGCGCACCAGGGCGACAATGGTGTGATAGGTGGGAGAGGAGCCGTCAGAAGGGCTCATAGCATACGCTCGGCTTGTGGAGAGCGCAGGCGGGGATCTTCTATCAGTTCCTTCACACTCATCCCAGGGGGAATGAAGGGATAGACGTTTTCCTCCTGCTCCACCAGGAAGTCCACCAGCACGGGGCCGGGATGCTCGCACGCCTCCTCAATCGCTGTGCGCACCTGCTTCCGATCTGTTACGCGCAAGGCGCGGATACCGTACGCCTCGGCCAGCTTCACGAAGTCAGGGTTGCACTCGTAGCAGGACGCCACATAGGAGCGTTGATAGAACACCTGCTGCCACTGGCGCACCATGCCCAGGGAGCGGTTGTTAATAATGGCGAACTTGATGGGGAGGCGGTTCTCCACCACCGTGGCCAGTTCGCACATAGTCATCTGGAACCCTCCATCCCCGGCGATGGACCAGACCATTTTGTCGGGGCGTCCAATTTGCGCCCCGATGGCCGAGGGCACTTCATAGCCCATAGCCCCCAGCCCTCCCGAGGTGAGGAACAGGTTGGGCTCCACGAACTTATAGAACTGGGCAGCCCACATCTGATGCTGGCCAACCCCCGTGGTGATGATAGCCCGTCCCCCCGTGATGTCCGATAGGTGCTCAATAATTTCCTGGGGAAGCAGACCCTTGCTGTCGGGCACCCGCAAGGGGTGCTCCCGCTTCAACTGCTCAATGCGTGCCAGCCACTGGGGGTAGGAGGAGTGGGGCACTATGGGAAGCAGTTGGCGCAAGACGTGGCGCACATCACCCACAATGGGCACGTCCGCCTTGCGGTTCTTGCCAATTTCGGCGGGATCTATGTCCACATGAATGACCTTTGCCCCCCGAGCGAAGGCCTCAAGGTTGCCCGTTACCCTGTCATCAAAGCGCATGCCCAGGGCGATGAGCAAATCGGCTTCGTCAATGGCCAGGGAGGCGTAGGCAGCCCCATGCATCCCCGGCATCCCCACATACAGCACATGGTCTGCAGGGAATGCACTGATACCCAGCAGAGTGGTAATGACCGGGATTCCCGTCTTCTCTGCGAAGGCACGCAGTTCATCCCAGGCGCGGGAGATGAGCACACCGTGCCCCGCCAGAATGAGGGGCCGACGGGCCTCCTGAATGAGACGCACGGCGCGGCGCAATTGAGCGGGGTGGCCCTCCAAGACGGGGCGGTGGCCGGGAATCTCCACCGTCTCCGGGAATTCAGCCTCGGCCTGCTCGGTGAACACGTCTTTGGGAATGTCAATGAGCACGGGGCCAGGGCGTCCTGTAGAGGCGATCACAAAGGCCTCCTTGACGACGCGCGGGAGGTCTGCTGCCCGCCATACCTGATAGGAGTGCTTTGTGATGGGCAAGCAGATACCAATGATATCAGTCTCCTGAAAGGCATCGGTGCCGATGGCCTTGCGGGAGACCTGGCCAGTGATGGCCACCACAGGCACCGAGTCCATCATGGCGTTGGCGATGCCGGTGATCAGGTCGGTCGCACCCGGCCCCGAGGTGGCCCAGCATACGCCCACTTTGCCAGTCACACGGGCGTAGCCGTCGGCGGCCATGGCTGCGCCCTCCTCATGGCGGGTCAAAAT
Organism: Dehalococcoidia bacterium; assembly: GCA_025060295.1. Taxonomy (NCBI): domain Bacteria; kingdom Bacillati; phylum Chloroflexota; class Dehalococcoidia; species Dehalococcoidia bacterium. Next base: position 226,316 of record JANXCH010000001.1, read on the forward strand.
GTGGCGGAGGTGGGGGTATTGAGGAAGAGTCTGGTACAGGGGCAAAATGGCGCCCCCAGGGATGCCGAAGACGACCTCCACCCCCTCGCGCAGGAGGGCTTCACACACCAGTTGGGCGCCGCTCTTCTTCATGCACTCCCCCTTACTTGCCCACATCCGTTGAGGATCCTTGTCCGGCATCTCTGCTTTCCCGTGGCGGAAGAAAAAAGCCCAACCCCTACAGCCCTAGAGCCGGCCCGGAGTTGGCGATGCGAAGCACGGCATTCTTTTGTGCACATTAGGTACTTACACCTCAAGTGTGCCATCCGCCTCTCTCTGTGTCAAGGGTGAAGGAGCAGGCCCCACAGAGGGAGCAGGTGCCCCTGGCGTCAACCCTTGCCGGTGTGTTAGTCTGAGGAAGAAAGAAAGCCAGTGACCTCCCCACCCCAGCGGCGCGTCCGGAAGACCAAGATTGTGGCCACCGTTGGCCCCGCCTCCCGTAGCGAGGAGACCCTGGCACGCCTCATAGAGGCGGGGGTGGATGTATTCCGCCTCAACTTCTCCCACGGAACCTGGGAGGAGCACGGGGCCGTCATTGACGCCCTCCGACGCCTCAGCCGTGCGAAGCGCCCGGTGGCCATCCTGCAGGATCTGCAAGGCCCCCGCCTGCGCACCGGCCCCTTAGAGGGGGGACGCCCCGTCACCCTCAAGCCTGGCCAACAGTTCACTCTCACCGTTGAGCCCATCGTCGGCAACGACCAGAAAGTCTCGGTCTCCTACCCCGGTTTGCCCCAGGATGTGGCCCTCGGCAACCGCATCCTCCTAGCAGACGGACTCCTGGAACTGGAGGTGGTGCAGACCACTCCCACCGAAGTGATAACCCGAGTCGTCCGCGGGGGTGTTCTGGAAGAGAGGAAGGGCATCAATGTGCCCGGGGTGCAATTGGCTGTCCCGCCCACCACGGAGAAAGACCTGCGGGACCTAGAGTTCGGTGTCAGCAAAGGGGTGGACTGGGTGGCCCTCAGTTTCGTTCGCAATGCCCACGATGTGCGTCGGGCACGTGAGATCCTGCGCACCCTGGGAGCACAAACCCCCCTCATTGCTAAGATAGAGAGACCCGAGGCCCTTCGGAACCTGGATGGCATTCTTCAAGAGGCCGATGGGATTATGGTGGCCCGCGGCGACCTGGGGGTGGAACTGCCCCCGGAGAAGGTGCCCCTTGTGCAAAAATACCTCATCCAGCGCGCTAACGCCGCCGGTGTGCTCGTGATCACCGCGACCCAAATGCTGGAGTCTATGGTTAGTAGCCCACGCCCCACTCGGGCGGAGGCCAGCGATGTGGCCAACGCCATTTTGGACGGCACCGACGCGGTGATGCTCTCAGCCGAGACCGCCGTGGGACAGTATCCTGTGGAGGCGGTGGAGACCATGGCCCGCATCGCCACCGAGGTGGACTACGCCAACGACCGCCCCTCCGCACCGAACGGCCATCGAGAGAACCTCTCCCACAGCCTGAGCCGAGCGGCTGCGCGCCTGGCCCAAGAGGTGGGGGCAGAAGCCCTGGTGGTCTACACCCGCAGCGGCTACACCGCCCAACTCCTCTCCAAAGAACGCCCACCCACACCTATCTACGCCTTCACCACCGACGAAAGTGTGGCGCGCAGGCTCTGCCTCTGGTATGGCGTTGTGCCCCTACTGACCCCTGCGGTGCAAAGCACCGATGTTCTCATTGACCACTTGCTTCAGGAACTGGTGGTGCGGCGTCTAGTGGAACCGGGCAAGACCGTTGTCATGGTACGCTTCTCCCCGCCCACTGCCGTGCGGGCTTTCAACTTCATCACTGTGCGCACCGTCCCCCGTCCCCCTCCGCGACGCAGTGGCGAAAGGGCGTAGAGTGCTCAAGAGGAGCGCACCCTTCGTGTGCCTGTGCTACCATGAGCCAGGGGATGCCGCCGGCTGTGATGAACACCCCGTCGCACACCCACTCCTCGGCGCAGGCCCTTCCCTATATTCTGCGCCCTATGCTCCCCCAGGACATCCCCCAGGTAGAGGCCATTGAGCGGGAGGCCTTCGGCCCCTGGAACCGTACGGATTTCCACCGGGAACTGCGCTCCTCTTACGCACACCATTTGGTCGCCTGCCGTCGGGATGAAGGCACCTTACCCCCTCCATCCCCAAATTCCTTTGGCCCCAAACTTTTCCTCTGGTGGAGTCAGCGGCGGGACACTCGCCCCCATCCTTCCGTGGTGAACGGGTATGTGAGCACGTGGTTCCTGGGAGGCGATGCCCACATCGTTGCCATCGCTGTGGCAACGCCCTACCGTCGCCAGGGGATCGGGGAACTTTTGCTCATGGGGAGCATTGAGGAGGCCATGCGCCGGCGCGCCCAAGCCGTTACCCTGGAAGTACGGGTCTCCAACATTCCGGCCCAGCGCCTCTATGAGAAATACGGCTTCGTTGTGGTCGGACGCCGCCGAGGCTACTACCTGGACAATGGGGAGGACGCTCTGATTATGACTCTCCCCGACCCTTGTGGGCCGGCCTATCGGGAACGCCTGCGGGCTTTGCAAGAGGCCCATCGCCAGCGCTGGGCGCCCCCCCACCAGCAGAGCCTCTAACAAACGGCGGCTTGGGCGGCACCGCCAAGAGGATCAGCACAGCCGAAGCGGTGTACAGGGCCACAATAGCGTATAAGGGCACGGTGTAGCTAGAAAACCGGTCGTGCAACAGGGAGACGGCGAAAGGGGCCACCGAGTTCACCGCCATGCTCGCCGGCCCTATGGCCCCCCGAATCGTCCCCAGAAACTCCCGGCCAAAGTAGTTGGCCCATACCAAGTTGTTCAGGGGGGCCGTGGCAGATACGAAAGTCCCCAGCACCACCGCATAGGCTATCCCCGTCGCCATACCGCTGGTCGCTAGCAATAGCCCCACCCCCAGCGCAGCCCCCCACCCCACGATAGACATCAAATAGCGGACCGGCACTCGCTCGGCCAAAAGGCCCCAGGGGGGCTTCGTGACTAAGGCGAACACCGTCAACACCGTGCCCACCAGGGCCGCCTGGTCGCGGGTGAGGCCCCGCTCTTGGAGCATGGCTATCTGGTGCACTAACACCCCTTGCAATCCCATGAGCCCCAGATTGGTGGACGCCAGAACCAGCCACAAGGCCGGGGTGCGCAATGCCGCCCGCAGCGTCCAGGCCACCTCCCGCCCCGAATGGGCCCCCTCTCCAGACACCGCCGACGGAGGAGCCGATACCCCGTCGGGCAAAAGACCCATATCCTCCGGGCGTCGGCGCACCACCAGAAAAGCAGCGGGTGCCACCACCACCAGGGAGATCAGGCCCAGTACTTGCCAGGTAGCCCTCCATCCGATCATGCCCAACAGCCAGTTAGTCAGAGGAATAAGGGCAACACCCCCTGCCGAAATGCCCATGGCCGCAATGGCCAGCGCCCGCCCTCGGTAGCGGATGAACCACTTGGAGACCACCGTGCTAGAGACCAGGAATCCCGATGTCAGGATGCTGATAGCACCCACTACACCGAAAGCGAGGTAAAATTGCAGGGGTGTCTGCACGAAACTGATGGCGATCAGTCCCAACCCGCCCACCACCGCCCCGAGCGACATCAGGATGCGTGCGCCGTGGCGCGTGTCCACCAGAGGGCCGATAAAGGGGCTGAGCACACCCGCCACCCCTGAGCGCAGGATGAGTGCGCCTGTCAAAGTCCCCAGGCTCCACTGCAGGCTCTCGGCCATGGGGCGCAGGAGGACGCTGAAGGCGTAGATCCCCGTCCCCGCCATTACGAAATCGGCCAAAAAGGCCGCCCCCACAATCCACCACCCGTGAAACACCCGCCCCACGCGGGGCATTTTGACCGGCGTTACAATCCTCATTTCGGCCTCTATCATAACACTGTTACCCAGCGAACGCCCTCGTGACGCCGGTGTTCTGTCATCCCCTTTCCCTGGGGCATCCCATGCCTTTCCCGTTGACCCCCCTATGTGCATTGTGCTAGGATAGATGTGCGCATGGTGAGCGTGGCCAAGGGGTCTAAGGCGCCAGGCTGTGGCCCTGGAGACCGTGGGTTCGAATCCCACCGCTCACCCTTCAGCCTCAAAGAAGTTGCCGACGCCGCTGGTTCCCCCTAACGGCCCTAGAATAGAAGTCCTTCGGGAGGGCGACGGACAGGGCAACGGTGCCCTCCTGCGCCTGCATTTCCCTTCGGGGTTGGTGGTGCATACCGCCGCCATCCCCCAAGATTGGCCCTCCCCTACCGGTCCCACCTGGGTCTATGCCTTGGAAGGGGAAGGCCTCACCCTGATTGACGCGGGTGCTCTGGGAAGCGCCGAGGTGGTAGTGCAGGGATTGCGGGATCTCGGCCTTGCGCCCCACGCCGTGCGGCGCATCGTGGTAACGCATGGACACCCCGACCACGATGGGGCGGCGGGCACCCTGGCCAGGCTTCTGGACGCCCAGGTCTGGACGCACCCCCTGTACGCCTACCTCCTGCACTTTGACACCTGGCAGATTGCACGGCGCGGCAATTCTCTGGCACGCCAATCGTTACGGGCCTTTTTCAGCCAGGACGTTTCCCCCCGCTCCCACGACACCACCCTCCAGTTCCAGCGCCACCAGCGCTACCTGGAGGCACGCCGGTCGACGGTTGTGGCAGCGACCCTGCAAGACGGTCAGCAGTGGGGGGGAATGACCTTCTACCATACTCCGGGCCATTCGCCGGACGAAATCTCCGTGTTGGTGGGAGGCGTCCTCTTTACAGGCGACCATGTGCTCCCCGAAATCACCCCCCATCCGACGGTGTTGACCTCCTACCCCCCTGAGGTGTTGCAGCGTCTTCCCCCCGAGTGGCACAGAACGGGGGAGCACTACGGCCTTGCCACCTACCTCCGTTCCCTGTTCCGGGTGCTGGCCCTGGGAGAGGATCTGCTGGTTCTGCCCGCCCATCGTCTCTTGCGGCGGGGGCGGCTCAACCTCCTGACGACGGCCCGCGCACGGGAGATCGTGGAGCACCATCGCCAACGCCTGCAGCGCATTCTCTCCCTTGTGGCAGAGGGCAAACAAACAGTAGAGGCGGTTACCCGCGCCCTCTTTACCCCGCGCCAGTTGGCAGACGGCAACATCTGGCCTGCCGTGACCGAAGTGGTGGCCCACGTAGAGTTCCTGGCCCAGGCGGGGGACATAGAGGTTCTGCCCGACGGCCGCTTGCGGGCCACCGGTATGGAGGAATTTAGCCGGGCGGTGGACCGGCTGGCCTCCCCCGCCCCTTGACCACTCCCTCTCTGCCCAGGGATACTGAGGGTGTGCCCCGCCCGTAGCTCAGTGGAGAGAGCATCGGGCTTCGGACCCGAGGGTCGGGGGTTCAAATCCCTCCGGGCGGGCTACCGTGGAACGCCCCCTCGCACCCTTCGGACGCCATCACGTGTCCCGCTTTTTGCGCGAGCGGCGTGCAGGTGGGAGTGTCTCACGAGAAGCGGGAAGGTCTGGGGACTCTGGTCTGCTGATAACCTCACTGGCGAAGCACTCCAGCAGAGCCTCCCGTACCCCCTCCTCAAAACGGGGGCGCTCCCCAGGGCGCAGGGGACACGGAACATCCCTGGCAAGACGGGCCTGGTGGCCTATCACGGCCCCGCGGAACAGGTCGTTTTCGGGCTCCACCGTCAGTTGCACCGCCACCGCTTTACCGTCGTCCCATTTGAGGCTCCAGGTGCACTCGTAGCACATCGTAGGGCGTGCCGAGAAGGAAAGGCCCGGGGCATCCTCCAAGCCGGGCAGAGGAGGCACCCCCGCCTTCCGCGTATATGCTCCCCGGGTGGTGTCCATCTGCCCTTTGCCCTCCAGCAGACCGCGATTCAACTCCTCCAAGAGGGTGCACAAAAAGGGGTCCACTTCGTCGGCCAGCGCCCAGAGGCGTGCCACTGCCAGGGCGTGCTGGGGGGTGGCGAGGGGGAACTGCCGGCGCACCCGCTCCAGGAACTCTAGCGCCTCTTGCTGATAGGCGACGAGGCGACGCACCCGTTCAATCCAGGACGCTAGCGTCTCCGACACAACGCACCTCGCATTAGGAGCCCAGGGCTCTATGCCCAGTGTAGCAGAACCCCTACAATAAAAACGGAGAGGCTTTCTATGCGCGTGGCCATTGAGACCCACGGGTGTAAACTCAACCAAGCCGATAGCGAAGCCTTGGCCCGGTGTTTTCAGGAGTTGGGCCACCAAGTAGTCTCGGCCGATGCGGAAGGGGTGGAGGTCTACATCCTGAACACCTGCACCGTTACCCACACTGCCGATGCCAAGGCCCGCCAGGCCCTACGGTCGGCCCACCGTCGGCATCCCCAGGCACTTCTCGTGGCGACGGGCTGTTTGGCCCAGCGCGCCCCTGAGGCTCTGCGCGCCATCCCTGGGGTGAGCCTCGTCGTGGGCAACACGCACAAGGAGAGCCTCCCCACACAGGTGCTAGCCCTTCTGGGCCAAGAGAACTCCTCCCCCTGCGCCACGGGTGTGCCGACCGAAGCCCCCTTCCTGTTGGGGCGCACGCGGGCCTTTGTCAAGATACAGGAGGGATGCAACCAGGTGTGCGCTTACTGCATCGTCCCCAAAGTGCGGGGGCGGGAGCGGAGCATCCCCCTGGACGACCTGGTGCGAACCGTGCAGGAACGTGAGGCCCAGGGCTATAAAGAGGTGGTGCTCACCGGCACCCAGTTGGGCAGTTACGGATACGAGTGGGGCAAAAATGGGTTGGTGGCCCTTCTGGAGGCCCTTCTGCACCGCACCTCCATCCCCCGCATTCGGGTGTCCTCTCTTCAGCCCCAGGAACTGACCCCCACCCTGCTGGCGCTGTGGAGCGACCCTCGCCTCTGCCCCCACTTTCACATCCCCCTCCAGAGCGGGAGCGACTCTGTGCTTCAGCGTATGCGCCGACGCTACACCCGCCGGGACTACCTGGATGCGGTGGAGCGTATCCGCACCAGACTCCCCATGGCGTCCATTACCACCGACATCATCGTTGGCTTCCCCGGTGAAACGGAAGAGGATTTCCAGCAGACCGTGTCCCTGTGCCGAGAGGTAGGTTTCGCCCGTATGCACCTCTTCCCCTACTCCCGACGCCCGGGCACCTCAGCCTTTTACTTCTTTGATGCCGTGCCTCCGGAGGTGAAGCGGTGGCGCATGGGCATCTTGGGTGAGCTGGCGCGCCAGCAGGCCCTCGCCTATCGACAAAACAGTGTGGGGAGCACGCGGCCCGTTTTGTGGGAGGAGGGCAAGCCTTTCCCCACGGGGCAGACCCTTTGGTATGGCCTGACCGATACCTATGTGCGGGTCTGCACCCTTGCGCCAGTAGCCCTGGGCAACCACATCACCCCCGCACGCCTGGTGAGTGTGCAGGGGGAAGTGGTGTGGGCTAAGGTGGAACAAGTTACAGCCTCGGAGGCGGGGCCATCCCGATGAAGGAAGCCGGATCCAGGTGGCGGAGCACCGCCCGTCGGTACACGGCCAAGGGGGCACACCCCACCAGGGGTGGGCCGTCGTTGAAAGTCTGGAGGGGGATACCCTGTGCCCAAGAGCCGTAGCGGTGGGCACACTCTTGGGCATCCGCCAGCACCTGTCGCCGCGGCTCCCCCGACTCCCAGACCTTCAGGAAGGACGCCCGCTCTAGCCCCGTCTCCTCCACCAAAGCCAATAGCACCTCTCGGTCGCTAATGTCCCATGCCCGCGTGAAAAAGGCGTGGAACAGGGCCAGGTCGTATGTGCGGAACGCCTCTTCCCCCTGGGCAAGGGCGCATTTGGCCGCCTCGAGGGCTGGCATGCTGGAACGCGGATACGGTTTGTCCGGAGGCCAGGGCACAAAGGTGAGGCCGTCCTTGGCCCCCTCCTGGCCAGCCTGGGCACGCCCCCGCACCGAGTGGGGCGAGATGGGGCGGGGAGGCATCTCCCGAGGAATCAGGGGATAGGCGCGCATGACCAGCGCTACCCGCTCCCGGCCGAACTCGTCCTGCACTTTGTAGAGCCGCACCGCGGCCACATAGCACCAGGGTCACAGGTAGTCCGAGTAGACCCTGATGACCACAGACGGAAGCGGGGAGGGCATACCGCCTCCTTAAATGGGATAGGGGCGCAAAGAGAGATGCCCGTTGCGCCTCACCACGGTAGCAGCCGGAAGATCGCCCCAGAAGGGGAAGACCAGAATCCACCCGTGGCGCTCTGCTAGGGTGAGAAACTCCCGCTTGCACGCCGCCGTATCGTCGGGAAAGGCGTCATAGGCGGAGACACAGGCCGGATTCAAAAAGTGCAGAGGGGTGGGAGCCAACGCTCCAAGGTAGACCACTGTGCTTCCCCCTGCCTTCACCAGCACCACCTGGTGCCCCCGACAATAACCGTGCGTTACCTTGACATAAACACCCGGGACGACCTCGGTGTCGCCATCCAGGAATTCCACACGTCCCGCCCGCTCCAGGACCAGCAGATCATCGGTGCGATAGAGGTCCTGGAGCCGAATGCTGGGATGTAGGGCCTCCTGCCAGGACGCCCGCTGGACCAGATAGCGTGCGCCGGGAAACGCTGGCAAAAGCTCCCCCCGTGCATTGAAGCGGACGACCCCCCCCGCACTGATAAAGTGGGTGTGGGTCAAGATCACATAATCAATAGCACGCGGGGTTATCTCCTTCGCCCTCAGCCGCCCCAAAAGTTTAGAGGTACTGTACCGGAACCTTCCCTTGCGCTCCTCGTCTGGCCTGTTACCGATACCAGTGTCCACCAAGATGGTGGCATCGGCGGTGCGCACCAGCAAACAGTGCACGGCCAAGCGGATACGGTTACGCTTGTCGACGCGAATCTCCCTCTTGTTTAGCCACTCTTCCCGGGGGATGATCCCAAAAAGGGCGCCCGCATCTACCTTGTAGTGAGCATCACAAACGAGATCTACAGATACCCCTCCGATCCGCATGGAATCCCTCCTCAAGGTGCGTCAGGGGTGAGAGCCCTGCGGACAATCTTTAGTTAGAGACGGGGAAAAGACGAGCCAAGCCCCGCCCCCCACACCACAGCAAGTCTGCTTGAGGCCACTTCCCTTGCCGTGGCTACCTTGCTTCCCAAGATAAATGCCTCACCCACCACTGTCAAGACAAACGGGTGTTCCAGGGTTTTTGGTTTTTTCCCACACCCCTTCCCCCCTCAACGGCGCGAATAGGTTGTGGACACCCCCTATCCCTCCTGCGACAGCAAGCCTGCCACCTCACGGAAGGCAGACACGGTGCGGAGGATGTCCTCATCGGTGTGGGCCAGGGAGATGTAGAACTTGCTTTGGCCTTTCAGGATGCCCCGCTCCCGCAGAAGGGCGTTGAAACGCCCCAGACGGTGGGCGTTGGCCTTACGAGTTGAGCGGTAGTCTACGATGGGTTCCGCCGTGAAGAACACATCAAAGAGGGGATCCTCGCCCACCACGTGGGCGGGAATCTCCACCTCTTGCAAAGCCCTCTGCAAACCCTCCCGCACTTTGCGGCCGATGGCGAACAGGCGCTCATAGGTGCCGGGACGGCGCAGTTCCCGCAGAGTGGCCAGGCCAGCCACGGCGGCAATAGGATTGCCGGCCAGGGTGCCCACCAAAGGCACAAAGCCGTCGGTGCCCTCGAGGGCGGGGTCGAAGTGGCGCATAATCGCCTCTTTCCCCACCACCGCCGCCAGGGGATACCCGCCCCCCACAATCTTCCCCAGAGTGGCCAAGTCCGGCACGACACCATAGTATTCCTGTGCACCCCCATAGGCGAAGCGGAAGCCCGTAACCACCTCATCAAAAATCAGCACAATGCCGTAGCGTTGGGTTATTTCCCGCAGGCCCTGCAAAAATCCCGGCGCCGGGGGGATAACCCGCTGGAATGGCTCCACGATGACCGCTGCGAGATCCTCGTGGTGGCGAGCAATGATGTGCTCAGTGGTCTTCAAGTCGTTGTAGGGAGCCACCAGCACCAGGTCAGCCAGAACTTGAGGCACCCCCGCAGCGTTGATCTCTCCTCGGGGAAAGGGGAGGTTGTTCTTGGGAAAGATGCTCACCGCCCCGTAGTCACTCAAACCGTGGTATCCCCCCTCAAACTTCAGGATTTTGTCCCGCCGCCGATACGCACGCGCCACACGCAAGGCGAAAAAGTCCGCTTCGGTGCCGCTGGTGACGAAGCGCACCTTCTCGGCACAGGGCACGGCACGGGTAATCTCCTCCGCCAAGAGCACCGCCGGCTCATTGGTCAGGAAGAAGGTGCTCCCCTGGGCCACCGCCTCCTGCACCGCCTGCACGACGGCGGGATGGGCGTGGCCCAATAGCATCGGCCCCGACCCTAACAGGTAGTCAATATACTCGTTGCCCGATACATCCCATACATGGCTGCCCTGGCCGCGGCTGATGATAAAGGCCTCCTCTTTGGGGAGGTAGACATTACCTAAAGTACCCCCTGGGAGCACCCGAAAAGCCCGTTCCACCAGGTCAGCCTCGCGGGGGGTGCGTTGACGCGGCATAGACTTCTCCTTCTCCTCCTTGTTTCTACTATCCTACTCCCCCAAGCCGGAGTGTCAAGGCCAGCCGAAGGGGCGTGTCCACCTCCTCCCACCCTTTTGACACCCCGTGTGAACACCTCCCACCTCGCGACGAGCGCAGATGGGGCGAAGGTCGCCCTCTTCTACTTTCTTTGTGTTCTCGTATCCGGCCCTGTAGTATGGTAGCAGGGACACGGGCATTGAGAGGAGGCACCTGTGCGCATCCTGGTAACGGGGGCTTCGGGGTTCATCGGGCGGCACCTGTGCTCGGCCCTCGTGCGCGACGGGCATCAGCTGATTGTTCTTTCCCGCAATCCCTCGTCAGCTCTGCAGAGGTTACCTGCGGGTATCCACGCTGTGGCGTGGGAGCCTGTGGGGTCGTCATTGGACTTGCGGGGTATTGGACTGGTCGACGCCGTAGTGCACCTGGCCGGGGAGAGCATTGTGGGACGCTGGACACGCGCCAAAAAGGAGGCTATCCGGGCCAGCCGGGTGGTGGGCACACGCAACTTGGTAAATGCTCTTGCATCTTTGCCCTCGCGCCCGAAGGTTCTCGTCTCGGCCAGCGCCACAGGCTACTATGGTGACGGGGGGGAGGTTTCCCTCACCGAGGATGCCCCGCCGGGAAGGGATTTCCTCGCCCAGGTGTGTGTGGCGTGGGAGGCAGAAGCCCAACGCGCCGAAGGTTTGGGGATACGGGTAGTGTGCCTGCGAGCGGGCATCGTCTTCGGACCAGGGGGAGGGGCTTTGACCCCTTTGCTGGTGCTGGCCCGTTTCGGGCTAGGGGGGCCGTTGGGCTCGGGACGACAGTGGTGGTCGTGGGTGCATATGGATGACCTGGTGGGCCTGGTGCGGTTGGCTTTGGCCCAGGACATCCGCGGCCCTGTCAACGCTACTGCTCCGCACCCCATACGGCAGAAAGAATTAGCTCGCATCCTGGGGCGTGCCATGAAGCGCCCTGCCTTCCTGCCCACGCCGGGCTGGGCTGTGCGCCTGCTGGCTGGCCCCGTGGCCCAGGAACTCCTGTTTAGTCGTAAGGTGCTTCCCCAACGCGCCCTGGCGGCGGGGTATCGCTTCCGGGTGCCCTATGCTGAAGATGCCGTCCACACCATCTTGGCAGCGGGATGACCCCTGGCTCTCTCCCTGGGAGGGAGATGGCGTCTTTTGCGGAAGCGTTCAACTGTGTGAAGGCCCACCCCGTCTCCCCCATGCTACAATCGCCAGGAGAGGAGGGTACAGCCGTATGCGGTTCTCCAAACTGCACGGTGCGGGTAACGACTATGTGGTGGTCGACGCCCGCAACAGCGACATGGATTGGCCGATGGTGGCCCGGGCCGTGTGCCACCGCCACTTCGGGGTGGGTTCCGACGGGCTCATTCTGGTTCTGCCCTCCCAGCGGGCAGAGGTGCGCATGCGCATCTTCAACCCCGACGGCTCCGAGGCGGAGATGTGTGGCAACGGCATCCGTTGCTTGGCCAAGTTCGTGCTGGAGCGGGGCATCGTTCCCTCTGCCCAAAAAGCTCTGCGGGTGGAGACCTTAGCCGGCGTGCGCACCGTGGAGCCTTTCTGGCACAATGGAAAGGTGGTGCGGGCACGGGTCAGCATGGGTGCACCCATCCTCGCTGCCGAGGCAGTGCCCGTGGACCCCTCCCAGCGCCTGGTGCCGGTGGGGCAGAGGGCTGCCACCCTATATGGCTCCACCCCTCGGGGCACAGGTTACAGCTCCCCTCCGCCGGACATGGCTTTTGACTGGCCCTTGGTGCTGGAGGGGAGGGCTTTCACCTTCACTGCTGTTTCTATGGGCAACCCCCACGCCATAACTTTTCTAGACGAGCCGGTGGAGACCTTCCCCTTGCACCGCTACGGACCTCTGGCCGAGCACCATCCCCTGTTCCCTCGGCGCGTGAACTGGGAGGTGGTGAATGTGCGGGACCGGAAGCGCTTGCAGGTGCGGGTGTGGGAGCGGGGGGCGGGGGAGACCCTGGCCTGTGGCACAGGAGCGTGTGCAGTGGCTGTAGCCGCCCGCTTGCACGGCTATGTTGACGACACCGTTGACATAAACCTCCCCGGGGGCGTTCTGACGGTGCACTGGGACGGGGCGGGGGAGGTGATCCTGGAGGGGCCGGTGGAGGAGGTGTTTGAAGGGCAGTGGCTCCGCCCCTGGGGGGAGGGCTAGCCCATGCGCCTCTCCCAACGCCTGAACAACCTCCCCCCTTACCTGTTTGTGGAAATCTCCCGGCGCATCGCCGCCAAGCGTGCCCAGGGGGCGGATGTGATCTCCTTTGGCATCGGCGATCCGGATCTCCCCACCCCCTCCCATATCGTGGATGCCCTCATCGCCACTGCCCGCGTCCCCGCTAACCACCGCTACCCCGAGACCGACGGTCTGCCCTCTTTGCGGCGCGCCATCGCCCAGTGGTATGAGGCCCGCTTTGGCGTGGTCCTGGACCCGAATAAGGAGGTCCTTCCCCTCATCGGAGCCAAGGAGGGCATCGGCCACGCCGCTTTCGCCTTCCTTGACCCTGGGGATGTGGCCCTGGTGCCGGACCCCGCATACCCCGTCTACAGCGTGGGCACCATGTTCGCCGGGGCGAGCACCTACTTCCTGCCCTTACGGGAGGAGAACGGCTTTCTCCCGGATTTGCGAGCCATTCCCCCCGAGGTGTGCCGGCGGGCGAAAGTGCTGTGGCTGAATTATCCCAACAACCCCACAGGGGCCATCGCCGACCTGGCCTTTTTGGAGGAGGCGGTGGCCTTTTGCAAACGCTGGGATATTCTGCTTCTCTACGATAACTGCTACTCGGAGGTGGCCTATGACGGCTACCGCCCCCCCAGCGTGTTGCAGGTGCCGGGGGCCAAAGAGGTGGCCATAGAGTTCCATTCTCTGTCCAAGACCTATAATATGACGGGGTGGCGTATCGGGATGGCTGTGGGGGCGGGGACTGCCATCAATGCTTTGTTCCAGATCAAATCCAACTTGGACTCGGGTATCCCCCAAGCGATACAGGAGATGGGCATCGCCGCCCTGACCGGTCCCCAGGATTACTTGGCCGAGCGCAACGCCATTTACCAGAAGCGGCGCGACCGCCTGGTGCCCGTGCTCAGGCAGATTGGCCTCGCCCTGACACCGCCCAAGGCCAGCCTCTACCTGTGGGCGCGCATTCCCGATGGGTATACCTCCGGCGAATTGGCTACCATGTTGTTGGAGGAGAAGGACATCGTGGTAACCCCCGGACGGGGGTACGGTGTGGAGGGAGAGGGCTTTATCCGCCTCTCCCTCACCCTATCCGACGCCGACCTGGAGCGGGCTGTGCGTCGCCTGGAGGGTTGGCGCATCCCGCCACGCCGCAAGTAAAGGGAAAGGAGGGAGCTCTATCCGGAACACGGTGCACTCTACCACGCCCCCCCAGGAGCGCGCCATCCTGGTGGGAGTGGAGGTGAAGGGGAGCCACCCCCCCATCCCTTTGGAGGACTCGGTGGAGGAACTGGCCCAGTTGGCCGACACCGCTGGGGCACTGGTGGTGGGGCGGCTCTTGCAACGCATAGAACGTCCCAGCCCCTTCTACTTGGGGCGCGGGAAACTCCAGGAACTGCAGGCTTTGAAGGAAGCCACCCAAGCCACCCTGGTCATCTTCGACGATGAACTGACCCCCGGCCAGCAACGCAACCTAGAGGAAGCGTTGAAGGTCAAAGTGATTGACCGCAGCGCCTTGATACTGGACATCTTCGCCAAGCACGCCCGCACCCGCGCAGGGCGTCTGCAGGTAGAGTTGGCCCAGCATCAGTACCTTTTGCCCCGCCTGGTGGGTCAGTGGGCACACCTGGAGCGGCTTGGGGGTGGCATCGGCACCCGGGGGCCCGGCGAAAGCCAGTTGGAGACCGACCGTCGCCTTATCCGCAAGCGCATTCAACGCCTGGAGAACGCCCTTCAAGAGGTGCGGGCACAGAGG